>JBKOXM010000211.1:0-14547 GCA_046724925.1 Actinomycetota bacterium
CACATGTAGTCAAGCCCGCCCGCGATCTGGCGCGCCGAGTGGCGCGCGGCTCTCAAGCGGTCGCCGAAACGCGCCTTTCGAAGCGGGATCCCGCGTGGAACGCGGCGGTCTCGAAAACCGTTTCGGGCCTCTGGGTCCGACGAGGGTTCAAATCCCTCCCCCTCCGCTTCTTGTCCGCGAAAGTGCGCAGCACTTTCGCGTAGCGAACCGTCGGCGCGACGAGAGCGCGAGGCGCTGACCGTCTACGGAATCGCACCGCCGAGAATCGTCGCCAGCTTGTCCCGGTCGATGTTTCCGCCGGAGACAACGCAGGCGACCTTCGATCCGATTCCGTCGTTCGCGAGAGCGGCAGCCACCGGTGCTGCGCCGGCCCCCTCGGCAACGACGCGTGCCCGCTCGACGAGGAGCCTGACTGCTTCGGCCACTTCCTCGAGGCTCACGACCAGAGATCCGGCGATGAGTTCGCGTGCCAGTCCGAACATCTCCGGAAAGACCGTAGGCGCGCCGATCCCGTCGACGAAGCTCGGTTCATACGCGACCTCCACCGGTTGCCCTGCGGCGAGCGAGGCCGCAAGGGGCGCGGCCGTCTCCGCCTCGCATGCGTAGATCGAGCAGCTCGGACGAAGCGCTCGGAGCGCGGACGCGATGCCGCACACAAGCCCGCCGCCGCCGTAAGGGACCAGGACTGCGTCGACATCGGGCAGGTCCTCGACGATCTCGAGCCCGATCGTGCCGTTGCCGGCCATCACCGCCCGGTCGCTGAACGGGTGGACGAAGAAGCCCTCCAGGTCACCATGCCGGCGAGTGCGAAAAACCTCGAGCCAGTCGGCGACGGGCACCTTGATCACCTGCGCGCCGAGGCGGCCCAGGGCATCGAGCTTCGTTTGCGGAGCGCTCTCGGGAACCACAACCGTGGCTGCAAGGCCGCGGTGCCGAGCGTGCCAGGCAACCCCCTGCCCCATGTTTCCCGCACTCGCTGTCCACACCCCGGCTGCGAGCCGCTCTCCGCCCGCACACGCAAATGCATTCCCCGCGCCGCGCAGCTTGAACGAGCCGATTGGCTGGACACACTCGAGCTTGAGATAGATCTCGGCGGAAGCCGCGACCTCAAGGGGAACGAGAGGCGTGCGGACGGTCGTGTCGGCGATTCGCCCGCGCGCGGCTTCGATCTCGTCGAGAGGGATCGGTTGGTACGGCTCCACGGGCCTACTCGATCTCGACCTCCGCCTCGATCTCGACCGGTAGCCCAAAGGGGAGCTCCGCCATTCCGACCGCGGATCGAGCATGCCGTCCGGCCTCGGGCCCATAGAGCTCGAGGATCAGATCCGAGAAGCCGTTGATGACGGACGGTTGGTCGGTGAACCCCGGAGCCGAGTTCACCATTCCGAATACCCGCAGCCATGCGCTCACTCGGTCGAGGTCGCCGAGCTCGCGCTTGAGCGTTGCGAGCATCGACAGCGCCGTCGATCGAGCGGCCTCATATGCTTCGTCGACGCCCACCTCCGCCCCCACCTTGCCCCGGAGCGATGCAAGCGAGCCGTCGGCGTCCTGCGGGCCGTGACCGGCCAAAAAGACGTGATTCCCGCTGAGTCGTGCGAACGAGAACGGAAGTCGAGCGCCCGGCGGTTCCTTCACTGCCTCCGGCAAGACCAGGCCCAGCTCCTCGAGCTTTCGTTCGACCTGCACTAGGCTTGGGAGCCTAAGTGCTCGTGCACGGCGCGAGCGACGACGCCGGCGAGCGCGTCGCCGGACGCGCGCCTATGCGGCGGGCTGTTCCGGAGGTGGTTGCGCTTCGGCCGGAGCCGACCCAGTGAGCTGGAAGTACGCCGTGGTCAACGTCACAGCCGCGAACGGGACCGTCAGGCTGTGCGCGATCAGAGAGCCGATCCAGGCGCCGAGGAAATCGGGCAGCGGGGCGAAGATGAGGCTGATCACTCCTGAAGCGATCGCGATGAGCACGAATGTGACGAGGATCAGTCCCAGCACCGTCCACCCGTGCCCGCGGACGATCTCCCGGGAACGGCCGAAGGAGTCGCCCGCCGAGCGGCCCTCGAGGACGATCACGGCGGCGATCATCGACCAGATCGTGAGCAGGTACAGCCCGGGAACGATGAACAGGATGAAGCCGATGCCGATGCCGAGGCCGGCCAGGATCCCTGCGACGATCAGGGCAGGCACCCTGGGCTGGACAGCCCGGTACGTCTCCGCAAGCGTCTTGTCGGCGCGTCCGTCCATGACGTCGCGCACACGCTCCACGAGCGCTCCCTGGACCCAGAAGTAGCCGACGACCCCCAACACGATGGCGATCACGCCCCAGAAGATGCCCGCGGCCGTGCTGTCCTGGGCTGCTAGGCCCACAAGCCCGGACACGAGATCGAGTACTACGAAGACAACGAAGGCCGTAAGAAAGAACGGCCAGAGAAATCGCTTGTAGAGAGCCCACGCTTCGCTGAGTACGCCGCCGATAGTCATGGCGCGACTCTACGACATCCGAACGATGGCGGCATGCGTCCGGTCCAGTCACCGGCGCTACGCTGGTGGGCGCGGAGAGGTGTCCGAGTGGCCTAAGGAGCGCGACTGGAAATCGCGTACCTGCCGAAAGGTGGGTCGCGGGTTCAAATCCCGCCCTCTCCGCCTTTCGCCGCCGGAAATCGCGCTTTCGCGCTCAATTTCCGGCGGCATCACACTTGGCGTCCGAGAACGCAAGCGACCGACGCCGGCCGAGCCGGCGTCGGCGGCGGAAACCTCACCCGAGTGTCTAACGCGCCGTTGACGGAACTCGGTGGAAAGTGCGAACGCACTTTCCACCGCAACTAGCCCGATGTCGCTTGGACCACGTATGCCGCGACGTCAGCGATCTCTTCTTCGGACAGCTTGTCCCTGAAGGACGGCATCGGCGGCTTGCCGTTCGTCACTCGCTCGATCACGAGTGCTCTGTCCGGCTTCGCGTCGTCGAGGTTGGGGCCGACCGCGCCATTGGTGCCGGCATCGGCAAGCGTGTGACAGCCGCCGCAGCCCTGTGCCGCGAAGATCTGCTTCCCTGCCGCCGGGTCGCCCTGAGGGGTCGTGGTCGTCCCGCCGCCCGTCTCGGTCGTGCCGGTCGCGACCTCGGTCGCAATGCCTCCGTGCGCCTCACCCTCCTCCTCCACCGCGAAGAGCTCAACTGCCGCCATCATCGCGATGAATAGTGCGACACAGACTGTCACGAACAACCCGACGCGCCGGCCCGGGTAATCCGGCCAGGAGCGCGGAATCAACAGGGCTGACGTGAGTGCGAACACGATGAAGAGCGCGCCCATTCCACCGAGCAGGATCTTGTTCTCGGTCGTCAGCGCGACGATCACGGCCGCAGGAACCTAGCATCGGCCCGAAATGGACGAGCGCCTGGCTGCCCATCTCGAGCTCGCCGACATGCCAGACGACGAGTTCGTCGATCGCGCCTACCGCCTGCTCGTCCGCCGCTCGCCGGACACGGAGGGCCTCGCGCGTGCGCTCGAGGCTCTCGCGGCGGGACGCCTGTCCCGCGCGACACTGATCGCGGAGCTCACGCAAAGCGACGAGTTCGCCCGTGTGCGAGCGCTCGACGACGCGATCGCGTTGGCCGCTGCGGCGCGTCAGGAGGACCGCCGCCCCCGCGGGCTCACCGGGCCTCTTGCGAGCGACGAGCGAGTGATCGAGATCCCCTGGACGCTCGCCCGTCTGCGCGGCGAGAGGCGCGTCCTCGACGTCGGCTACGCCAACGCCGAGCCCTCGTACCTCGCCGCCCTCGTGGCGGCATCTCCGGACGAGCCCGCAGGGGCGGACCTCGCCGAGGCGACCGTGCCGGGGATTCGTGGAGTCGTTGCCGACGCCCGCGAGCTTCCGTTCGAGGACGGCTCGTTCGACGTCGTCCTCTGCATCTCGACGCTGGAGCACGTCGGCCTCGACAACCGCCTCTATGGCGGCGCGCAAGAACGCGACGAGAACGGGATCGCGAAAGCGCTGCGCGAGTTCCGGCGCGTCCTTGCGCGTTCGGGACGGGTGCTGATCACTGTGCCGACGGGCCGGCGAGAAGATCACGGCGGCTTCGTGCAACTCCCGCAGGCGGAGTGGTCCTCCCTGTACGAGGAAGCCGGCTTCGAAGTCTTCGAGTCCGAGACGTACCTGCGCGGCAACGAGCATTGGGAGTCCGCCGGTGACGCAGATGTCTCGTCCTTGCCCTACGCCGGGACCGGCGCAGCAGCAGTCCTCTGCGCCGAGCTCCGGCCGGCTGGGCTAGGGCAGCGGGCCCGGCGCGGGCTCGCCCGCCTGTCGGGCCGAGGGACCTAGGCGGTCCAGCAAGCGCTCCTCGATCCGACGCCTCCGCGAGCGGAGGACGAGCGCGAGGAGCGCTCCCAGAGCGAGCAGCGGAGCCAGCAGGATCAGAACGAAGAGCGCGCCCGCCGCGGCGACAGCCAGAGCGTGCAGAGCGTCGCGCGCGGCGCGGCCGAACGGGCCTACGCTCTCGTCCTTCTGCGCTTTTCCAGTTACGACGCTGAGGTCGATCCGCGCAAAGCTCGCCTCGCGCACGATCCCGCCCCGCTGGCGCGTCAATCGGTTCAGAGCCGCCTTCTGCCGCTCGAGCAGCAGCTGCAGGCGGGCACGCTCCTCGGGCGTGTCGGCGCGCAGCAGCGCGGCGCGCGTCTGAGCGACCGCGACTCGCAACGAAGAGATCCTCCGCGCGAGGCGGTCGACCTCGACCTGCCGGTCGACGATCTCGGAGTGCTGAGCAGTGATCGTCCCGAGATCGGACAGGCGCACGATCGCGTCCTCGACGCGGTTGACCGGCACGCGCAGCGTCATGGTTGCCCGGCCGCTCTTCGCCGTGGTGTCGACGTCGACGTAGGCGACGTAGCCGCCCACCGTCCGCGTAATCCGCATGGCGTCGTTGGTCGCGTCGGAGAGCCTCTCGGGATTCGCGACGCGCAGCCGTAGGAAGGCGCCCACGTCACGGACTCGACCGCTGCTTGGAACCTCGGCCGGGAGACCCTTGGCTGCGTCGAGGGCTGTCCGCACCGGCGGTTGGTAGACGTCGAGCGGCGGAGACGTCGCGGTACCCGAGCGCACTTGCGGCTGAAGCTCCCGTCGCGTCACTCCGCCCTCGCTGCGGTCGGGCGCGGAAGCCGGGACCGCGGTCGGCTCGCTGTCGCGCGGCACGAGCCCGTACACGGCCGCGCAGGCAGCGACGGCGAACAGCGCAACCGGCGCGAGCACGAGCGCAACGCGACGCCCGGCGATGCGATGCCAGAAGAGTCCTGGGCGCGTGGCTTCCCGATGAGCCAGCGCACGGACGCGTTCGTGCAGCTCGGACGAGCCGCCGGGCGTAGCGGTTCGCAGCTCCCGCAGGACGCCTGCGAAGCGGGCCTCCCGCTCGCCTTCCGGGGTCGCACCGCCGAGCAGACGCTCGAGACGATCGGTTGAGATGGGTTCAGGCGACTGCGTCACGGCTCGTCCTCTCTTCCAGCTTCTGAAGTGCGCGGCTCAGGCGCGTCGTGCAGGCCGATTGGCTGATGCTGAGCAGGCGGGCCGTACTCTCCGCTTCGAGCTCGAGCACGACTCGTAGGGCGACGACCTCGCGTTCGCCGGCCGACAGCGACTTGAGCGCTCGATCGAGCTCGGGTGAGAAACCTTCCGAGATCGGCGGGGCGTGCTCGTCGACCTCGAATGCGAAGCGCTCCTCGCGTTTCCGCCGGCGCTCTTCCGCCCGAAAGTGATCGAGCGCGGCCGAGCGTGCGAGCGCCAGCAGCCAGCTCCGCGCGCTTCCCCTGCGAGCGTCGTAGCGCCCGAAACGCCGAAGCGCGCGCTCGAACGTCTCGCCTGTCAGGTCTTCGGCTACTGCTCTGTTCCCTGTCATCAGCACGAGATAGCGGTGGACGTCGTCCAGGTGCGCCTCTGCGACCTCGGCAAAGCTCGGCGTCTCCGACGCGGCGCCGCTCGAGCGCGACCAGGTCTGCGCCAGCGCGTTCACTGGCTCTTCTACGTCGCTGGGCCTGCGCGGCGTCACAGAGATTCGTTCCGCGGCCGGTTGAGAAACACGATTCGATATCCGCTGACTATGGTTCGCATGATGACTGTGGCTCAGCAGACCGACGACTACGCGGCCCTCATCGTGGAGATCGGCGTCAATCTCCAGAAGGGTCAGGACCTTTTCGTCACGTGCGGCCCCGAGCATCTACCGCTCGCCCGCGCGCTCGCTCGAGCTGGATACGCGCACGGCGCGCGCTGGGTGGACGTCCACTGCGTCGACCCGCACGTGCGGCGGGCGCTGATCGAGTTGGGGCCGGAGGAGTCGCTCGAGTACAGCCCGCCGTGGGTGATCGCGCGGATCAACGAAGCGGCCGAGCGGCAAGGCGCGCACGTCTCGATCACGGGCGAGGCCGAGCCAGAGCTGTTCGCCGATCTCGACCAGGACCGCGTGGGCAAGACACGCGCGGTGAAGCTCTTCCAGACGTACCTGGAGCACGTCGCCGCGCGGCGCCTGAGCTGGACCGTCGTCGGCATGCCGAACGAAGGCTGGGCGAAGTCCGTGTTCGGTGAGCCAGACGTCGATCGGCTCTGGGACGCCGTGGCGACGACCGTCCGGCTTGACGAGCCCGACCCGGCGGCCGCCTGGAAAGAACACGTCGCGCGCCTGCAGAGCCGAATGAAGACGCTGAACGATCGCGAGTTCGACGCCGTGCGGTTCACCGGCCCTGGCACCGACCTCACGATCGGCCTCTTGCCTGAATCCCGCTGGACCGGCGGCGGCAGCGAGACCGCGTGGGGTCAGGAATTCCTGCCGAACATGCCTACGGAAGAGGTCTTCACGACTCCGGATCCATCTCGCACCGAGGGGACGGTGCGGTCGACGTATCCGCTCTCGCTGCAGGGCACGATCGTCCGAGATCTCCAGGTCCGGTTCGAAGGCGGACGCGCGGTCGACGTGCAGGCGGCGACGGGCGCCGAGGTCGTGCGGGGTCAGATGGACACGGACGCCGGCGCGAGGATGCTTGGAGAGGTCGCCCTCGTCGACACCGACTCGCGTGTTGGACGAACCGGAATCACATTCCTGAACACGCTCTACGACGAGAACGCGAGCTCGCACATCGCGTACGGCCAGGGCCTGCCGGTCGCGGTCGACGGAGCCGAGAAGGTAGACGCCGACGGACACGCGAAGCTGGGCATCAACCAGTCGGCGATGCACACGGACTTCATGATCGGCGGCCCCGAGGTCGACGTCGATGGACTGACGAAGGACGGCGACTCAGTGCCGATCATCCGCAAGGGCGTCTGGGAGCTCGCGTAACCCTCGCGGTCCGTGCGGGCCCGCGAGGTCGTCGTGGACGAGTCGTCACCGTTTCGTCGCACTTAGGGTCAGACCCTGCGTTTTTGGCCGCGGCTAGGGCGGCCGAACGAATGAGCTAGACCGTCCGCACGAGCTCCCGCTCGGCGAGGGCGACCGCCTCCGCCCGCCGCGCGCCACTTTCCTCCTCGACCTCCCAGGCCAGCACCTGCACGCCTTCCCACCACGCCGGGAGCCCGTTGTCCTTGCCCGGGATCCACACCAGCATCCGCGCGTTCGGCTGCTGCGCGAGGTAATCGCGGGTCGCGTCTTGCACCTGTTCCCAGTCGGAGTCGTCGACGATCAGCAGCGCGCGTGGCGCGAGGAACGGCTCGATCATCACGAGCCCGTGCAGGTGCGCCTCGTACGAGTGCGCAGCGTCGTAGTAATAGACGCCGACGCGGCGATCGCCGAGCGCACCGCCGGGAACCAACGTGAACGCATCTCCCTCGAGGATCGTCGCGCGGCCGTCGAGGTCGAAGGAGGCGAGATTGCGCTCGAGCTGCTTCCTGGTGGCATCGCCCATCTGGAAGTTGTCGATGCCGACGAACTCCTTGTCCTCGTTGTCGAGCATCGCGGCAATCAGGCTCGTGCCTCGATAGGACCCGATCTCGACGTAGCTCTCGCCCGGCCCGAGCAGGCCGGCAGCAAGGTTCAGGAGCGCGAGGTTGTTCTCGCGTGCGAGCCCGGGCACGCGCTCGAGCACGTGGTCGAAGCGTTTCTCGCGCGGATGCTCAGAAGCCGGGAAGTCCTCGAAGAGCGCGTGTAACTCCGGCTCGAAGCGCTCGAGGTCCAACCTGTTAATGCCGCCCTAGTCGGACGCGGCTTCCTCGACGCTCCAGGCCGCCACGTCGCGGATCGAGACGATCCCAACCGCCCGCTCGCCGCTCACGACCGGCAGGTGACGGAAACCGTTGTCCAGCATGGTCTTCGCGGCGTCATGCGGGGGCGTGTCCTCAGTCGCCGTGATCGGATCCGTGGTCATCCACTCGCGCACACGCGCCTCGCTCGAGTGGATTCGATCGGCGACCGCCCGGAGGACGTCGCGCTCGGTCAAGATGCCGATCAGGCGCCCGTAGTCGAGGACGACCGCGGACCCGATCCCGCGATCGACCATTCGCTGCGCGGCCTCCCCGAGCGTGTCTTCGGGAGCGACGACGAGCAGGTCGCGGGTCATGAGCTCGCCGATCGTGGACATGCGGGCGAGCATAGAGGCGCAGGACGGCTTCTCCAAGCGGTGCGGGGAAGGAAAACAGCTTCGCAGGCCGTAGTGGCTGGACCCGTGCGCCGTCTTCTGACTTTCATCGCCGCATTCAGCGCTGCAGCGATTGCCAGCTCGCCTGCAGCTGCGCTCGACAAGGAGCAGGTGCCGGGCCTGCAGGTCGCCCTTTACCGCAAGGGGTACTACAAGGGTCCGATTGACGGAATCGCCGGCCCGATGACCAAACAGGCGATCGTTCGCTTCCAGCGCGCGGCCGGGCTCGTGTGTGACGGTGTCGTCGGCAAACAAACCAGGGTCGCACTCGGCCGGTACGGGCGGCCGCTTTTCGGCGCTCGGACGATGTCGCGCGGCAAGGTCGGCTTCGACGTCTCCGTCCTGCAGTTCCTGCTCGCGAAGCGCGGCTTTCCGCCGCGCCGTTTGAACAGCAATTTCGGCCCGTTGACGCAGAAGCTCGTGATCCGCTTTCAGCGCAAGGCCGGAATTCCGGCCGACGGCGTCGTCGGGCCTCTGACGCGCGCGGCGCTTCTCTCGCCCACCGGACACCCGCCGAAGCGCGCGAGGCGGCACGCCCGGGCCACCGCCGGCGCGGTTTACGTCGTGCGTCCGGGCGACACGCTCACCGGGATCGCCCTGCGCTACGGGACGAGCGTGGCCGCCCTGGCGCGGCGCAACCGGCTCGATCCACGCAAGCCGATCCTGATTGGGACGCGCCTCTCCGTCCCTCGCACGCGGTCAGTCACGTCGACGGTGAGCCGGTCCTACGTCCGCGCGGCGCTCGATCGCTGGGCTCGTCACTACGGAGTCGACCCGGCCCTCGCACGTGCGCTGGCCTGGCAAGAGTCGGGTTTCCAGAGCCACGTCCGCTCCTCTGCCCGGGCACACGGCGTTATGCAGGTCACGCCGGCGACCTGGGAGTTCGTCGAGTTGTTCGTGATCGGGATGTCCGTCCCACGGACGACGGACGGAAACATCCGCGTCGGCGTGGCGTTCCTCGCCCATCTCCTGCGCGACTTCCGCGGCGATGTCCGCCTTGCGGTCGGTTCGTACTACCAGGGGCCGGCGTCAGTCCGCCGGCACGGGCTCCTCAGGGAGACCCGCCGGTTTGTGGCGAACGTGCTCGCGCTCCGCGGCCGCGTGTAGGAGGGCTTGACGAAACGCAGCGCTGAGTCGTCAGACCGCGCTGGATCGCCCCGAGGCGGCGTCCTCAGTCGTGCCCGTATCGACGGATACGAGCACTCCCTGCGTCCTTGCCTCGGAACGACCATCGCACCCTGCCGACGAGCGACGTTCCGCCAAACCCTCCTAGCGCCGATACCGCCCCCAGACGATGCTGCCGCCGCCACCGGGAAGCGCGCGGTAGCTGACGGAGAGCCCCTCGCCGGCCCGATGGCGTGCCGGTCGCACGATGCATCGAAGCCGGTCGCGGCTCGAGGTGGGACGGCAGACGACCTGCACGTTGGTGCGCACGACTCGCAGGCGGCGATCGACGAGCGACGCCGGAACCTTTCGTCGCGGAGCCGAGGGCAGCAGCGTCAGGATCATCTTTTCAGCGGCGCTTGCGAGCTGTCGGTCTCGGGCCGGCGATCGGCGCGCAGACCGGCGCTCCTTCCGGCGAGGGGTCACTGCTTGTTCTCGTGCGCGTGAGACACCGGGCGCGCGCGATCGAACCTCACCGAGAACCCCGCCGGCGGGCGGCGCCGACGAGCGCTCGTCTGGGCTTGCGACAGACGACTGCTGCTGAGGCAGCAACTTCGGGCGATCGTCATCACTCGAGAAGAGCGACAGGACGACGGGTGTGAGAGCGCCGGCCGCCACAACGAGGATCGGCGTGGCGATTCGCCGGCCGACACCAGGGCGCCGCCGTCGCCGACGATGACCGGTCGCGTCGCGACTTTGAGTCGACTCGGACGAATCCGCCTTGATGAGGGGCGCGGCCGCCGGGACCCGCTCGATCCAAGGGAGCGGAAGCTGCGCTCGTGCCCGGGCGGCGAGCTCCGGATCGACGAGGACGAGCTCGGGGCTGATCGGCTCCGTGATCGGCACCTTGAGGAGATCGTCAGAGTCCGACCCGGGCATGAGCCCGCCGTCGAAGTCGGCGAGGTGCCCATGCCCGACGATCGCCACGGACCTGGTTTTCGGGTCCTCCGAGCCGCTCCCTGCTAGCGGACGGCTTCCGCATGCGGTTGTTCCCTGTGGCGCACGCCGTCTCGCGTTAGCGTCTCGGCGTGGCGCCGCTCCACCTGGGCGTGATCCTTCCGAACTACGGCCCGGCCCTTTCTCCAGAAAGGCTTGCGGATGCTTGCGTCGCCGCCGAGAGCGCCGGATTCGATTCCGCGTTCGTCACCGACCACCTGATCGTCCCGGCCGAGCACGCCGAGATCTACGGAGCAATCGACGAAGCGCTCGTCTCGCTCGGATTTCTGGCGAGTCGAACGAGTCGCCTCGAGCTCGGGGTCTCCGCGCTCGTCGTCCCGCAGCGGAACCCGCTCGTCGTGCTGAAACAGCTCACGACACTCGACCATCTGTCGGGCGGACGGATCGTGACGGCGGTCACGGCCGGCTGGATGGAGGGCGAGTTCGAGACGCTCGGCGCCGACTTTGCGCGCCGTGGACGTCTCCTGGACGAATGGCTCGAGCTGGCTCTCTCCGTGTTTCAGCAGATGCCCGGCCGCGTTCGGTTCGACGGAGAGCTTCTCTCGGTCGACGGCTGGTTCGCGCCTCCGCTCGTGCGCCCGGGCGGTCCCGAGCTGTGGGTCGCGGGCGTCTCGCGCGCAACGCTGAGGCGGGCCGCCAAGACGGGCGTCTGGCACCCAGTCGCCCTGCCACCGGCGGAGCTCGCACCGATGGCTGTGGAGTTGCGAGAGCGCAGGGCGGACAGCCGCGTGATCCTGCGCATCAGCGCGTACCTCGCGGTGGAGCCGCAGACGGGGACGGACGAGCGTGGCCGCCACGCGATCGAAGGCCCGCCCGAATGGGTGGCGGAGCGCTTGGCCGAGTACGCCGAAGCGGGGTGCAACGGCTTCGTCCTGAACCTCGATCACGAGAGCCCGGGCCTGACGGAGCGAATCCAGCGCTTTGCCGAGGACGTCGCGCCGCTCCTTCGCGGCTGACTCGGCTCTCCCCGGCCGCGTCCGCCTGAAGCTCGCTTCGCGATCCCACGAGTAAAGTCGCCGCATGGACGATGTCCGCCGCCTTCTCGAGCTGACCGCTTCGATCGCAGCGGACTACGTCGAGTCCCTCGGCGATCGGCCCGTCTTCCCCGACGTCACTCCGGAGCATCTGCGCGAGGCGCTCGGCGGCCCCCTCCCCGAGCAGCCGCTGGACGCGCAGCAGGTGGTGACGGAGCTCGCGGAAGCGGCCGAGCGAGGCGTCGTCGCGATGGGCAGCGGCCGGTACTTCGGCTTCGTGATCGGCGGCGGGTTACCGGCTGCTCTTGCGGCGGACTGGCTCGCGTCAACCTGGGACCAGAACGCCGGGCTCTACGTCTGTGGACCCTCCGCGTCGGTCGTCGAGCAGGTCACGCGCGAGTGGATCGTCGAGCTCCTTGGTCTGCCTCCGGACGCGTCGATCGGCTTCGTCACCGGCACGCAGATGGCGCACGTCACAGGGCTCGCAACCGCGCGCTACCACGTCCTCGACGAGGTGGGATGGGACGTCGGACGTGACGGTCTGCAGGGCGCTCCTCGACTCCGGGTCTTCGTCGGCGCCAAGCGGCACGTCACGGTTGACCGCGCGCTCCGCCTGCTCGGGCTCGGCGAGCCGACCGTCGTCGAGGCGGACGAGCAGGGGCGAATGCGCGTCGACTCCCTCACCGAAGCGATTTCCGCCGGCGATGGACCCACGATCGTCTGCGTGCAGGCGGGTGAGGTGAACACCGGCGCCTTCGATCCGGTCTCCGAAATCGCGGATGTCTGCGAGGACGCAGGTGCGTGGCTGCACGTCGACGGCGCGTTCGGAATCTGGGCGGCCGTCTCCCCGAGCCTCCGGCACCTGGTCTCGGGCATCGAGCGTGCCGACTCCTGGACGACGGACGCGCACAAGTGGCTCAACGTGCCCTACGACTCGGGCATCGTGCTGTGCGCCCACCCGGAGTCGCACCGCAGGGCCATGACCGTTCAGGCCGCGTACCTTATTCAGGACGAGGGCGAGCGACGCGTGCGCGACCAGGTCGACTGGGTGCCCGAGTTCTCCCGCAGGGCGCGCGGCTTCGCTGTCTACGCCGCCCTGCGTTCGCTCGGACGCGCAGGCCTGGTGGAGCTCGTCGAACGCTGTTGCGCCCAGGCACGCCGCTTCGCCGACAGGATCGCCGAGCTTCCAGGCGTCCACGTCCTCAACGAAGTCGTTCTCAACCAGGTGCTTTTCTGTTTCGAAGACAACGAGCGCACGGACGCCGTGCTCGCGAGCGTGCAGGCCTCAGGCGAGGTCTGGATGAGCGGTACGACCTGGGACGGACGCAAGGCGATCCGAGTCTCGGTCTCCAACTGGCAGACCGGCGACGAAGAAACAGATTTGGCCGTGGATGCGTTCCGGCGCGCTCTCCGCGACGAAGCGCCGCTACGCGCCTGAGTCTGCCCGACTGCCCTCCACGCGACTGGTTCAATTCGCCGCTGTGGCTCGCGGCTCGCGCGAGATTCATCCCGTTAGTCCCGAGCGGTGGCGCGACTTGGTCGCGCTCTTCGAGCGGCGTGGCCCTCGTGGCGGCCACCGCAACGTGCCCGCGTACGGCTGCTGGTGCATGTACTGGCGCGACCGCTCCATCGAGCACGGTACGCCGAAGAAGCGCGCGATGGGCCGGATCGTTCGGGCGGGACGCGAGCCCGGATTGCTGGCATACGAGGACGGATCGCCGATCGGCTGGGTGGCGGTTGCCCCGCGCGAGGAGTACGGAGCGGTGCTCCGTTCGCCCCAGTACCGCCCCCAGGACGACGACCAAGGCGTGTGGTCGATCGTGTGCTTCGTCGTCGACCGTCCTGCGCAGCGACAGGGAGTGGCGGGCGAGCTTCTGGACGCGGCGGTTGCCCACGCCCGTTCGCGCGGAGCGACCGCCGTCGAGGCGTATGCGCACCGGACCAAGGAGGGCGACTACATGGGCGGCCTCCGGCTCTATCTCGACCACGGGTTTCGGCCGATCCGCACCACCCGCTCGCGAACGATCGTCCGGCTCGACCTCTAGCAAGCGGCATCCCCTCCAGGTGGTCTCGTCGGCGAAGCCGCCCTCGAGGCACGGCTTCGCCCGCGACGGCTTCGCCCGCGCAAACGTTCGCCTCAGCCCGTGGGCTGGAAGTAATGCTTGTCGAGGTAGTGCGCGACCTTCTTGCCGAGGACGGCGCCCTGCATGTCGGCAGTGCGGAAATGGATGCCGCCCCAGACTCGCGCGTCGATGATCTCCTTGATCGCCTCGGACAGCCGTTCAAAGCTCCTCGTGGTACCCGAGTTGCTGCTGAAGGCACTGAAGGCGACCTTGTCGGTCTCGAAGAAGTTCTGCAGCGTGTGAACGAGGGCGCTGCTGAAACACGAGTGTGCGGACGGATGGTCGGGGAACGGCGGGGTCACGATCAGCGGCGTCCAGCTCGTATCGGGTTCGGTCGCCGGGTTGCCGTCATCCGTGGTGTCGCGAATCGCGGTCACGGGCCGCCAAAAGCCCCAGTGGTACTTATCGTCCCAGCAGCCGATCGCACCGTCGGCCATCGCCAGGTTCCCCGTCGCAAACAGGCGGGCGCTCTCCGCGCTGGACAATCCACGGCTGACGGCAAGCGAGTTCATCACGCGATTCCAGAGGCCCGGCCCATTTGTCTGCCAGAAGCGAGCTGCGTCGGTCTGGTCGTCAGTGCGAGTCAGGCTCGACGCCGACCCGACCTGCTTGACCTCGTTGTAGTCCGCAGCGTAGGCACCGCTGGTGAGCGGGTTGGGGCCGTCCGAGCGGAGCATGTCGGCGCTCGGGACGATGAACGGATCGACGATGCCGATCCAAGGCGCAGGATCGGGG
>JBKOXM010000140.1:0-2355 GCA_046724925.1 Actinomycetota bacterium
GAATAACTCCGACAGG
The DNA here is from genome assembly GCA_046724925.1 of Actinomycetota bacterium. GTDB lineage: Bacteria > Actinomycetota > Thermoleophilia > Gaiellales > Gaiellaceae > JBKOXM01. The sequence goes on from JBKOXM010000140.1 coordinate 17, forward strand.
TCCCTCGTTCAAGATCGTGCCGGGCCCTAGCGCTATGGGCCGGATCCCCCTGGAATTGATAGGAGAATCCGCCTACAGTGCGAAGGGGGTCGCAGCCGCACGCTCCAACCAGGAACGGGAAAGGAAGAAAAGAGTAAGTTGACGCAGAATCAGCTTCACGATCTTCTGGAAAGCGATCAGACGCGCCAGCTGGTTGAGGGTGCGGAGGAGCGCGGCTACCTCGAGCCGGCTGAGCTCGAGGCGTTCGCGACCGAGCACAACCTCGACGAGGAGGAGGCTGAGCAGTTCGCGCGCGAGCTGTCGGAGCTCGGCGTCGAGGTGCGTCAGCCCAAGGAGGAGGTTGAGGCCGCGCCGCGCGAGCCGGTGACGGTGGATACCTCCGAGCTGTCCGGTTCGGCGGACAGCCTCCAGCTGTTCCTGGCCGACGTCGGCAAGCACAGGCTGCTGACCGCGGCCGACGAGGTGGCCCTGGCGAAGGCAATCGAGCGCGGTGATCTCACCGCCAAGCGACGCATGATCGAGTCGAACCTGCGTCTGGTCGTCTCGATCGCGAAGGGCTATCGCGGTCTGGGCGTCCCGTTCCTGGATCTGATCCAGGAAGGCACGCTCGGCCTCAACCGCGCGGTCGAGAAGTTCGACTGGCGGCGCGGCTACAAGTTTTCGACGTACGCGACCTGGTGGATTCGCCAGTCGGTCCAGCGCGCCGTCGCCAACCACGCGCGCACGATTCGCGTGCCGGTCCACGTCGTCGAGCGGCAGCAGAAGCTTTCGCGCGCCGCCCGCCGGCTCGAGGTCGAGCTGGGCCGCGAGGCGACCAAGGAGGAGCTCGCGGAGGCGACGGGGCTGCCGATCCAGCATGTCGACGAGGCGCTCGGCGCCGCCCAGGCGTCGGTCTCGCTCAACCAAACCGTCGGCGCCGACGACGAAGGCGAGCTCGGCGATCTTTTCGCCGACCGTGAAGCGCCGGACCCGTTCGACGAGGCGGAAGAGTCACTCCGCAAGCAGGGCGTCCGCAAGGCACTCGACGCGCTCCCGGAGCGCGAGCGCCGGATCCTGGAGCTGCGCTTCGGCTTCGAGGGCGAGCCGTGGACGCTCGAGGCGATCGGCCATGAGCTGGATCTGACGCGGGAGCGTGTCCGTCAGCTCGAGGGCCAGGCCCTCGCCCGCCTCGCCGCGCTGCGCGATCTGATCTCCGTAGCCGCCTGACGGCGTCTACGGAGGTAAGCGGCCGCGCGGCGGAGCGCGCGCGGCCTCTTTGACGGCATCGCAAGCGCCGCCTCAGGTCGCGGCTTAGGCCGAACGCCGTGGAGATCGACGCCGTCCGGTCGGCGGTCGGTTGTTTGCGGTCCCCGTTCGACTGCTAGTCCCTGGCGGGGGCCATGGCCCACCCTCCAGGGTCTGACCCTCAGTGCGCCGAATCTGTGACGATTTCTCCACTGCTTGGCGCGGCGCACGGCCGAGGCTGTTGGTCATGCCGGACGTGACCGCTTCTCCAGGGTCTGACCCTCTTGGTGCCAAACGAGTAACGAACAATCCACAAGGCGTTCGGCAAGATGAGGCGCGTGGACATCGAGCGAGTTCGTTGCGCGGCGGAGGTCGCGTCGATTCGCGCCGATCCGCGCGACGACGCGGAGCAGGTTACGCAGGCGCTCGCCGGGGAGCCTCTCCTGATTGAGGATCGGCGGGACGGTTGGGCCAGTGTCCGCACGGCCTACGACTACCCGGGCTGGATCCGCGAACGAGAGCTCGCGGCCGGCGATGCGGACGCCGCCTGGCTCGGACCGCCTCGGAACGGCAGCGTCGTCGACGAGGCGCGCGCGTACCTGGGCTCGCCGTACGAGTGGGGCGGGATGACCGAGGTCGGAATCGACTGCTCCGGTCTGGTTCACATGGCGCATCGCCGACTGGGTCGGCTCGTTCCGCGTGACGCCGACCAGCAGGAGGCCGCCGGTGAGGTAATCGCCGAAGAGGATCTCCGCCCCGGCGACCTCGTCACCTACGGCGAGGGCGACCGGTGCACACACATCGCGTTCTGGCTCGGCGACGGGCGTATCCTGCACGCCACGCAACGCGAAGGCGTCGACAAGGTCGTCGAAGAGCCGGAGCCGGCCGAGCTGCGTGCCAAGCGAAGGGTCCTTGTCCGACTCTAGGAACCACAAGCCGCCGACCCCGCAGGCGCGGTGTCAGGACGCGCCGTCCAGCGAGGGCTGGCCAAAACGATTACCGGAACGCCTAGCATGGCCCCTCAAAGGCCAATGGCAGAAGCAACAGACAGCGATAGCGAGCTGCTCGCGCGGGAACTAGACCATGTGGGGAGCAAGATTCTCTCTCTTGAGACG
>JBKOXM010000020.1:0-3729 GCA_046724925.1 Actinomycetota bacterium
CGGCATCCGCGAGCGGATCGACGATTCGGCCGCCGAAGACCGCGCAGCGAACTCCCGCCGCGCTCGCGCGCCTCAGCACCTCGCCGGGCGCCTTTCCCTTCGAAGTGGTCGCGTCGACGATTCCTTCTCCGGTGACCACGAGGGAGTGGCTGCTCGCCTCGAAGCGCAGGAGATCGAGGAGGTACGAGGCGCCCAGCACCAACTCGGCTCCGAGCGCGGCGAGCGCAGCGCCCAGCCCTCCCGCTGCGCCCGATCCGGGCTCAGCCGCATACGGCTCGAGCCGCCCGATGCCGCGAAAACGCGCTTCCAGCTCCTGGATCTGTGCGGGACTCGCCCCTTTTTGAGGCCCGAAGAGGCGGGGTGCCTCGTACAGCTGCGCGTCGACGTCGCAGAGGACGACGGTCGGCGCCGGCAGCCGGTCGAGCACGTCGAGCAGACCTGAGCCGGCATCCATCGTCGCCGTTCCGCCCAGGCCGACCAGGAGTCGGTGCGGTGCTCCGACGGAGGCGATCAGCTCGCCGAGGCCGCGGCTCGACGCCAGCATGGGTTCGAGCCGAGCAGGATCGAGTGGGATCGCCTCGGCGGACTCGATCGCCGCGGCTCCGTCAGGGAGCTCGAGCCAACGCGCTTCGCGTCGGCGGCCGAATGCGTCCTCGACATTCGCGACCCGCCACTCGCCTCCCAACGCTGACTGCAAGACGTCGAGCGTCCCTTCGCCTCCGTCCGCAACCGGCAGCTCTGCGCACGCCACGCCGGCCCGGCGGAATCCTTCCGCCACTGCGCGCGCCGCCTCACGCGCGGAGAGGACGCCTTTGAGACTGGCCGGCGCGGCGCAAACGCTCGCGGAGCCCAACTCCGGCTAGGCGACGCCGCTCTCGTCGCGGTAGACGGCGCGCGCCGGCTCGACGTCGGGCGCCGCCGGCTGAGGTGGCGGGAGCTCGGCCTCCGAAGCCTCCGGCATTTCGCGAAGGGTCGCGAAGGACAGCCCTTCGCGGGCGAGGAAGATCAAACCGAGCGCCACGCCTACACCGGCCTCCACCGCCTGCAGACCGATGCCGAAGGCGATCCCGTGCGCGTACGTGACGCCGTAGGGAACCAGCGGGAGCGCGATCGCCGCTTGGAGAAGCCCGACGTTCCCGGGCCAGAGCGGAAAGATCGTCACCGCGTTCATGAGCACGAGCACGAGTGCGGCGGCTGACAGGCCCTCGTCGATGTTGAAGCCGCGCATCACCGCGTAGACCGCCAGGAGCTGCAGGCCCCAGGCCGCGCACTGGAGGAACATCGCCAACGCCGCCGGCAGCGGCGCGTGCATCACACCGAGCCCTTGTCTGGCCATTGTTACGAGCCGACGGACCGCGCCGAGTGCCTCGAGCGGCAGATGCTGCACCTCGTGGCGGCGTGCGCTTGCGATCGAGAAGCCGAGCAGCGCGACTGCGAGCACGATGAAGCCGATCACGCTCGAGAGCGCCCAGGCCGGCAGCTCGGCGGTCAGGAGGACGTAGCCGGCCAGCAGGGCGAGCGGGATCAAGTCGAAGACACGGTGCGCGAACACGGTGCCGACCAGAAGCGCCCAGGCGCCGCGCTGGGTCGGAACCTTCGGCGTGAGCACCGCGACGCGAGCGAGCTCGCCGATGCGACCTGGCAGCACCGCGTTCCCGAGGAGGCCGATCGAGAACGCGGAGAAGATCGAGCGGAAGCGAGGGTGCGGCGGCGGCATCGCTTGGTGGATCACCGTCGTCCATGCGGACGCGCGAACGACGATCGACGCGAGGTTGAGGCCGATAGCCGCGAGGATCCACGACCACTCGACGGCGCGGAAAGCCTCGGCGACGTCACCCCAGCTCGGCCCTTGCTTCCAGACGAGCAGGGCTGCGAGCGCGAGTGGGACGGCCACGAGCGCCGCCCGCGCCCAACGGCTCCGCGGGATCGGAAGCTTCATCCGGCCACCGCTTCGGCGGGCCTGCCGGCCCCGAGCCCTTCGTAGATCTCGACGAGCCGGCGGGCAATCCGATCCCACGAGTACTGCTCGACCGCGAGCTCGCGCGCCTGTGCCCCGAGCTTCTCGCGTTCGGCCTCGTGCGCGAGCAGCGCTTCGACCGCCTCGGTCAGCGCCGAGGGATCGCCGGGTGGGACGAGCCTGCCGACGTCTTCCGTCATGACGTCGCGGTAGCCGTCGATGTCGGAGGCGACGACCGGCGTCGCGCAGGCAAACGCGCGCGTCAGGACCATCCCGAAGCTTTCGCCGCCGAGCGAGGGCGCGACAAGGACTTTCGCCTCGAGGAGCTCGCGCGTGAACTCGTCCTGATCGAGGAAGCCGAGCACGTCGATACCTTCATCGTTCACGCGCGCGCGCGCGAGGAGCAGCCGAACGGCAAGAGGATCGGCGCCGGCGACTCGCAGGCGCGCGCCGGTACGGCGTCGAATCTCTGGCCAGGCGCGCAGCAGGATGGAGAGGCCTTTCCTTGGATCGTGGCGGCCCGCGAAGACGATCTGATTGCGGCGGTCGCCAGGGTCAGCGGTCTCGGGAATGAGGACGCCGTTCGGGATCACCTCGAACTCGCCCGGCGAGTACTGCTCGGCGGCTGCCCGCGCTTTCTCGGAGACCGCGATTCGGTGGTCGAGCCGATCGAGCAGGAACCCCCAGATCGGCTTTCCCAGCTTCGTCCAGTTCAGCTCGCCAGACGCATGGAAGGTCCCGACCATCGGCGCCCGGCCGAGCGCCAAGGTCGCGATGCACGGAACCGGTGTCATCGGTTCGTGCAGGTGGATGACGTCGAACCGCTCGCGCTCGAGCACGCGCCGAATGCGGAAGAACGAACGCGGGCTGAGGATGATGTTCGGAAGCGAGGCGTTCGCCGGGACGATCACGGATCGGCCTATCGGGATCACGTCCGGCGGCGGGTCGCCGTGGCGCCCGTGCCGCGGGTGCAGCACGCGCGTGAACTGACCCGGCGGATCGTTGCCGATCACGGTGCGGCTCTCGACACCGAGGGCGTTCAGTGCCGCGGCCTGGAGCTCCGCGTGCTCAACCACGGCTCCCCAGAACGACCACGAGTACGGGACGACGATCCCGACCTTCATCCGCGCGCAGGTTAATGCGGAACGAAGAAGGAGACGGGGCGCCCCCTCCGTCCGAACGCCCCGTCTACCTGCTCTCAGGTAAGCACGGGCATGGAGCGTCGGCTATCCCCCGCTCGGTGACCCGGATGAGGGATTTCGCCGCCGAAAGTCCGCGTCGCTTACGCGTTGGACTCTCGGCGGTACTCCAGTGTCAGGCCCCAGACGTCATCAGAAATTGCCTCTTCCGTTTTCGTCCGCGGCCTACTAGCTTTCAGAGGCAGCCACTGCGGCCGCCCCCGTGGACACTTTCAGACTCGACGTCGACGAGAGTACTTGGGCGCGCTGGGACGCTGAAGCGGACCGGCGCGGCGTCTCCGTTCAGGCGCTCGTCAAGGAGGCGGTCGAGGCCGTGCTCGAGGGGCGCGGATGGGACGGTCGGGAGCGACGCCGCGACCGCCGCTCGCTGCTCGACGCAACCCGAACCGACTTAGAGGAGCACCTACCTGAGTAGTTGACCTCGGGCATCGGCCGTGGGATCGTCCGCCTAACGGTCGTGCAAGAAGGCTCCGCACCGCAGGCAGGAGCGCCGACCGTAAGAAGTCTGGTGCAGGGTCGCACGGCTCTAACGGCGACAAGCTCACTCTTTCTGCAGGGCGGGCAGTCAGGCAA
>JBKOXM010000014.1:0-10840 GCA_046724925.1 Actinomycetota bacterium
GCCGCGAGCCGTTCCCGCCCGTGGCCGCCGCCCGCGCGCGGCGGCGCCGGGCGGCCATGACCTCCTGGAGCGCGGTCATCGCCGTCGTGCCGACGAGGCCGGCGGCGACGCCGGTGGTGATCGTCCGAAAGACCGTCATCGTGAGCTCCTTCCCGCCGTGACCGGGCGCTTGGCGGCGCGGCGCTTCGGCGCTGCCGCCCGGGTCTTCTTGCCGCGTGCCGTCATCCGCTCGGGGTGCCGGCGCTCCCACTCCTCCCGGACGCCGGGCGCGAGCGGGTCGAAGTTGTAGTCGTGCTCGCGCCGCAGCTCCCGCAGGTCGCTCCACAGGTCGTAGACCGAGGGCCTGCCGAAGAACCAGAAGCCCACGTAGACCTTGAAGATCTTCAGGCCGGGCGCGAGGACGACGGTGTGCGGGACCGAGGTGGTGTGGTGGTCGTCGACGTACTCCTCGATCCCGAGCTCGGAGCGCACCTTCAGCTCGCGGTCGGCGAGGAACGTCCAGTGCGCCCCCGTGGTCATCTTCAGCTTGAGCACATCGTGGAGGTCGTTCGGGAGGATGGTGACGAGCTCGCTCTCGAGCACCCCGCACCACTCGTGGAACTTGAGCAGCTCGCGGTGGTGCTGCCGCTCGCGGGGGCAGTGCTCACCCCGGCCGAGCTGGAGCACGAGCGGATTCCCTCCCTGGAGCTCCGAGAGCTTGTGCAGCGTCCCGTTCTCGTCGGGAAGCTCGTAGTCCGGGAACGTGTCGCCGACCGTCAGGTTCTTGAGCATGGCGTGTCCTTTCTCACTCGGGCCGGATTCCTGGGACGCCGGCGCGCAGCCGGTAGACGCCCGTCTCGGCGGTGACGTAGAGCCCACGGGCGTCCTCGTCGCCCCAGGCAAGGTTGTGCGGCGCCTCGGACAGGCGCAGGGTGCCGAGGTGCTCGCCCGCGGGCGAGAGCACCCAGATGCCGCCCGGGCCGCAGACCCAGAGGTTCCCCTCGCGGTCGACCTTGAGGCCGTCGATCGCGTCCTCGCCGGGCGCCTCGGTCATGTCGAAGAAGAGCTCACCCCCGCCGCGCGCGAGGTCGTGCCGCCAGACGATCTTGCGGTCGTCCTGCCAGTTCCCGACGTAGAGGTAGCGCTCGTCGGGCGAGAAGGCGAGGCCGTTCGGCCCCTCCAGCTCGTCCGTGACGAGCTCGACGCGGCCGTCGGCGACGCGGAAGACGCCGGCAAAGCCGAGCTCGCTCTCGGACGGATCCGGGAGCCCGAAGGGCGGGTCGGTGAAGAAGAGGGTGCCGTCGGAGCGGTAGACGAGGTCGTTGGGGCTGTTCAGCCGCTTGCCCTCGTAGCGGTCGGCGAGCACCGTCGTGTCGCCGTGCGGGTTGACGCGGAGCACGCGCCGGTTGCCGTGCTGGCAGATCGTCAGGCGCCCCTCCGGATCGAATGTGAGCCCGTTCGAGCCGGGCTGGTTGTAGCGCCCAATGTCGACGCCCGTGTAGCCGCTCTTGGGCCGGAAGACGGTCACCTGCCCCGCCGGCGTCAAGCGGTAGATCGCGTTCGTGTTCGGGGAGCTGAAGAGGAGCGCGCCGTCTCGCGTCCAGACAGGGCCCTCGGTGAACTCGAAGCCGCCGGCGACCTGCTCGAGTCGCGCCTCGGGCGCGATGAGCGCATCGACGCGCGGGTCGACCCGCTCGACCTCGAGCGCCGCCTCGCGCGCCGGGCGCGCCCGCTCGGAGGCGTAGAGGTCGAGCGTCGCCGTCCGCATCCAGATGTAGTTCCGCGGCGAGGCGGATATGGGGCCGTTGACGCCGAAGACGGCGAGCTGGAAGCGCTGGCCGGGCCGGGCGTCCTGGGTCAGGACGACCCGGTTGGGCGTGTTGAAGCCGGCGACGACACGGCCGCCGCTGTCGCGGAGAGCGACGGGCAGCTCGCCGTCGACCCAGACCTCGGCGTAGTCGTCGAGGACGGTCTCGAAGACGACCGTCGCGCCGGTCGGGTCGAAATCGCCGACGCGCTCGGGGATCGTCACCGCCAGCCGGTACCAGTTGAAGCAGACGCGGCCGTTGGCGAGCCGCAGCATCGTCTCCTCGGGGGCGAGGACGCGCCAGCCCGAGTCGTCGAAGTCGGCCGCCTCGGCGTGGGGAAGCACGTCGTAGGTTCGGTTCGGCTCGAGGCCTGGCCCGAGCGGGTCGTCCGGGTGACCGAGCGCGACGAAGTCGATCTCCTCGACCCGCGCATCCGCGTAGCGCCACTCGCCGCCGACCAGGGCGAGCCCTTCGGCGGTCTGGAGGTCGACGATCGCGTCGGGCTGTCCGGGCAGGAGCTCGGGCGGCCCGGGGAGGCGAGTGGCCGGCGTAAGCGTCTCGACGGCGGCCATCACTCCTCCACCTTCACGACGAAGTAGAGGAACGGGTCGGAGACCTCGACGAACTGGTGTGGGACGCCGCTCGGGATGGCGAGCACGTCGCCCTCGGAGACGGTCCGCGCCTCGCCGCCCTCGATCCGGTCGCCGCTGATCTCGCCGCCGGTGACCACCGTGGCGCTTCCCTCGACGACCCGCATGACGTCGATCTCGCTCGCGTGGAGCTCGGGCGCGCCGGGGCCCTCCCGGCGGCCCGCGTCGAGCTTGAAGCTCTGCTCCTCGAGCAGGAGCCCGCCCTCGGCAAACGTGCGGGCGAGGTCGTCGCTCGAGAAGAAGTGGGCGCCCTTCACGCGGCCGTTACCCCCAGCGAGCGCCTCGGCGCCGTTGAGGGCGCGCTCCTGGACTTCGTGGGCGGAGGCGGGGCGGGACACGCCGACGCCGCCGACGACGTGACCGTCGACCACGATCGGCATGCCGCCCTGGAGCGGAACGGCGCGCGCGAGGTGGAGCGCCGACGGGCGCCCGCCGGAGGCCTGCTCCTCGAAGTCCTTGCTCGGGCGCCGGTAGATGGCGGCCGTCCGCGCCTTGTCGGTCGTCACCTCGACGCTGGCGACCTGCGCGGCGTCCGGCCGGTGGAGGTAGATGAGCGCGCCGCCGGCGTCGACCGCCGAGACGACTGGCGCGACCCCGCGCGCGGCCGCCGCGACGGCTACCGCCTCGACGACGGTCTTCGCGCCGGCCTGGGTCAGCGCCGGCACCTCGGTCGTCGTAAACGCCGCCGCGGCGCCGGCGATGGAAACGCTCTCGTCCTCGTCGGGGGTCTCGCCGCTCGTGCCGACGGCGCCGACGACCTCGTCGCCGACCGTGAGCGGGATCCCGCCGACGAGGCACGAGGCACCGTGGAGCGCGAGCGCGCCGATACGCCCGTTCGTGACCTGCGCCTCCATCTCCCGGCTCGGGCGGACGAAGATCGCGGACGTGCGGGCCTTGTCCACGGCGACGCGGCTGGAGGCGACCTGCGCGCCCGTTGTCTGACGCAGGGCGACGAGTTCCCCCCACGGGTCGACGACCGCGATGACGACGCGCAGCCCGTCGGCGGCGGCCTTCGCCTCGGCGGCGGCCAGCACCGCTTCGGCGCCCTCGTGGTGGATGACCCGGCGGGTGCGGCTGGGCTTCATCTCAGGCTCCTTTCGCGAGCAGGTGGGCGGCCCAGACGGCGTCGTCCCGCGTGACGTAGAGGACGTCGCCGGCGGCACCGCCGAAGGTGAAGTTGACGGCGCCGGGAAGCTCGATCTCGGCGAGCGGCGCGCCGTCTGGGTCGTAGATCAGGACACCGCCCGCCGAGGAGACGTAGACGCGGCCGGCGGAGTCGACCTTGAGGCCGTCGGGGAAGCCGGGAATCTCGTCGGCGAAGACGCGCTCGCCCGCGAGTGTCTCACCCGCGACGTCGAACGCGACGACGCGGCGCGGCCGGTCGGGGTCGTAGTCGGCGGGCCCGTGGATGGCGCCGGAGTCGCCGACGTAGAGCACGCTCTCGTCGGGCAAGAAGGCGAGGCCGTTCGGCTTGTCGAGGGACGTCGCCACGACGGCCGCCTCGCCGCTCTCCGGGTCGAGGCGCCAGACGCGGTCGGCGGCGACGGAGCGGGGGCGGAAGCCCTGGAGGACGCCGTAGCTCGGATCCGTGAACCAGACCGCGCCGTCGGCCGCCACGACGACGTCGTTCGGGGAGCTCAGCCCCTCCTCGAGGAGGACCTCGACCTCGCAGGTCGCGCGGTCGAGGCGCGAGATCCTCGCGGGCTCCGTGAAGCTGCCCTGCTCGCAGACGACGAGGCGGCCCTCGCGGTCGAGCGTCATGCCGTTCGCATTGTTCGCGTCCCGGCGCACGACCGAAACCGACGCGTCCGCCAGGTCGAGCCGCATGATCAAGACCCCGCCGCGGCGGGTGGTCGTGAAGTAGAGCGCGTGCTCGTCGGCGGCGTAGACAGGGCCTTCGTGGGCGTCCGTCTCGACGACGAGCTCGAGGCGCGTGACCAACGGTCGAGTCTCCGCGAGCACGTTTCTGTCAGCTCCCTGCGACCGCAGCCGCCGGCTCGGCGACCGCCTGGCCGGCGACGCCGAGCCGCTCCATTAGGTGGTCGCCGACGCGGAGCGCGTTCGCCATCGCCGTCAGCGCCGGATTCACGGCGCTGGAGGAGGGGAAGAAGCTCGTGTCGACGACATAGAGGTTGTCGAGGTCGTGCGCCTTGCAGTTCACGTCCAGCGCCGACGTGGCAGGGTCGGTCCCGAAGCGCACCGTCCCGCACTGGTGGGCGACGCCCGCGATCGGAATGCGCTCGTCGCGGATGAGCTGGTTCGGGATCAGGTGCTCCCGCATGTCCAGGTGGACGAGCAGGTCCGTGAGCTTGGCGAGCAGCCGCCTGTGGCTCTCCGTGTTCCGGTTCGTGTAGTGGACGTGCACTCGACCGGAGCGGTCGAGCGTGACCCTGTTCTCCGGGTTGGGCAGGTCCTCGGTCGTGAGCCAGAAGTCGACCGCGTGGCGCGCCAGGTAGTCGAGCGCGAGGCCCGGCGCGTACCAGGGAGCGCCCGCCCGCAGGATGTCCTTGTCGCTCTTCCCGAGCATCTGGATGTGCCCGAGCGGGAAGTCGAAGTCGTGGGCGCCCCAGTAGTAGTCGTTGAGCCCGAGCGTCTTCTGGAAGCGCGTCGGGTTCGGGTCCTTCGAGACCGCGATCATCGCCGAGTTGATGTGGGCCATGTAATGACGGCCGACGACGTCGGACGAGTTGGCGAGCCCGTTCGGGTGCTGGTCGGTGGCGCTGCGCAGGAGGAGGAGCGCCGAGTTGACCGCGCCGCAGGAGACGACGACGACGCTGGCGCGATACGTCTCGCGCATCCCGTGGCGGTCGACGACGACGCCGGTCACGGAGCCGCCGCTCTCGTCCGTCTCCAGGCGCACGGCCCGCGAGTTGGTCAGGAGCGTCACGTTCGGGTGCTCGAGGGCCGGGCGGATGCAGAGCACGTGCGCGTCGGCCTTGCCGTCGACCATGCAGGGGAATCCGTCGAGCCGCGAGCAGCGGATGCAGGCGCTCTTCTCCGGGTTCGACTCGTCGAGGTTGACGCCGACGGGCAGGTGGAAGGGCTTGTGCCCGGTGCGGACGAGGTCGTCGTGGAGCTTCTGGATGCGCGGCTCGTGGCTGATCGCCGGGTAGGGGTAGGGCCCGGAGGCGGGCGGCTCGCTCGGGTCCTCGCCGCGCTCGCCGTGCACGAGGTAGAGGCGCTCCGCCTCGGTGTAGTAGGGCTCGAGGTCCTCGTAGGAGAGCGGCCAGGCAGGCGAGATCCCGCCGTGGTGGCGGACCTCCCCGAAGTCGCCCTCGCGGAGGCGGAAGAGGACGGCGCCGTAGAACTTCGTCTGCCCGCCCACGTAGTAGTGCTGGCCGGGGTGGAACGGCTGTCCGTCCTTGTCGATCCACTCCTCCTTCGTCTTGTAGCGCGCGCGGCCGAAGACGTCCTTGCTGCTCCAGTTCTGCAGCTCGCGCCGGAGGAAGTCACCGCGCTCGAGGAGCAGGATCCGCTTCCCGGACGGGGCCAGGCGATGGGCGAGCGTGCCCCCGCCTGCGCCGGTGCCGATGATGATGACGTCGTAGTCGTTCTCCATGGCGGTTCCTCCAGTCAGACGAGGGCGATCGGGGACGTCCAGGCGCCGGTCGCTCCGCGGAGCCTGGGGTGGGTGAGGACAAGCGCGAACTCGCGCACGCCGTCCGCGGCGAGCTCGGCCGTGTCGAGGTTCTCGACGACGAAGACGCCGTGGCGGACGTTGAGCATCTGCGGGACCTCGAAGGGCCGGGCGGGGTTCTCGGCCGGGACGGGCCCGTAGCTCCAGGTGTCGCAGCCGGTCAGCGCGACGCCGTGCTCGACGAGCCAGTCGGCCACCTCGCAGCCCGGCCCGGGCTCGCCGGAGAGGTACGCCTCCGGGTCTTCCCAGCGGGTGCCCCAGCCGGTGTGGAAGAGGACCGCGTCGCCCGGGCCCGGACTCACGCCCGCGACGTCGTCGAGCGTGACGATGCCGCCGACGGCCAAGTCCCGGTCGGACACGTCCACGAGCCAGCCGCGCGTGACGATCTGCGGGATCGTCTCCGCGCCGAGCTTGGTGAGGCCCGCGGGCCCGGCCAGCTCCGCGACCGTCCAGCCGTTGTAGCCGCGCCCGCCCTGCTGCAGGTGGCCGAGCGTGTCGAGGTGGGTCCCGAGCTGGGTCGTGCCGGAGACGACCTCCGTGATCCAGTTGACCTCGTTCTCGCCCACGGGCATTTGCGCGTTTCCGTGGTGGGCGGTCGTGACGAGCGTCTGGCGGAAGTAGCGTCCCGGGAAGACCGGGCAGCTCTCGTCGAGGACCCGTCCGAGGTCGTAGAGGCGCCCGCGCCGGACGAGCGCCAGAGCCTCACGCCGCTTGGCGTCGTCGACGTGGTTGAGCGTGCCGAGCTGGTCGTCGGGCCCGAAGGGCGACGGCCACCAGCGCTCGGCGGTGTCGGAGCTCACTCGGAAGACCACGGCTCGCGGAAGTCGGCGAAGAGGGTGAGGCCGCCGTCGACGAAGATCGTCTGGCCCGTGATGTACGCGGCATCGTCGCTGGCGAGGAAGCAGGTGACGCCTGCCATCTCGTCGGCGGTGCCCGCCCGGGCCATGGGGATGTGGGCCTCGACCATCTCGCGCTTGACGGGGTCGTCGATCCAGGCGCGGTTGATGGGCGTAACCGTCGCGCCCGGGCCGATCGCGTTCACGCGGATTCCCTTGCCGGCGTACTCGAGGGCGAGCGAGCGGGTCAGGTTCTGCATCCCGCCCTTGCTCGCCGAGTAGCCAAGGTAGCTCGGCTTCGGGATGAGCTGGTGGACGCTCGAGACGTTCACGATCACGCCCGGCGTCTCCTGCGCGAGGAAGCGCCTGATCGCCTCGCGCGCGCTCAGGAAGGCGCCGCGCAGGTTGACGGCGATCACCTTGTCGAAGTCGGCCGCCGAGAGCTCCTCGGAGGGCTTCGAGATCTGGATGCCGGCGTTGTTGACGAGCACGTCGAGGCTGCCGAGCTGGTCGACGGCGTCGTCGAACATGCGGACGACGTCGTCCTCCTGGGAGACGTCGCCCTGGACGAGGACGTCGAGGACGCCCATTTGCCGGACGCTGGCGACGCAGGCGTGCACCTTCTCCTCGGTCTCCGCCGCCTCGTCTGCCGTGCGCAGGTAGTTGATGGCGACGTTGGCGCCGTACTCCGCGAAGCGGACGGCGATGGCCTGGCCGATCCCCGAGGTTCCGCCGGTGACGAGGACGTTCTTGCCCTTCAGGCCTCGCATCCCCTCGCCGGTCGCTGTCGGTGCGGTCGCGGTCATGCTTTCCTCCTCTTCAGTTGGTCGTGGGCTTGAGTCTCTGCGGGCCGGCGACCGTTACAGGCCGGTCGGCGCGCCGCAGGAGCGTGAGGGCGAGCAGCGGGAAGACGAGGACGGAGAGCAGCCCGGCGGCGATGAGCGCGGCGCCCGTCGCCTCGTCGAGGGTGCCGAGATCGGTCCCGATCATCACCGCGGCGACGATGAAGGGAAGCGTCGTCGCCTGCAAAAGCCCGGCGACGCCGGTCTCGAGCCGGCCCAGGGTCGTCCGGTAGACGAGGGCGGGCAGCGCGCGGACGACGAGGATCGCGGCCAGGAAGAGCGGGACGAGGGCGACCGTCGAGCCGCTCGCGAAGAGCGCGTCGAGGTCGAAGAGCACGCCGCTCGTCACGAAGAAGACGGGGATGAACATGCCGTACCCGGCCGCCTCGAGCTTCCGGCGGAAGTCAGGATGCGTCATGGCGCGGTCGTGGTCGACGAGCGTGAGGACGGCGCCGGCGAGGAACGCGCCGAGGATGACCTCGAGACCGAGGCTCAGGGCAAGCGCGCTGAAGCCGACGAGGAGCAGGAAGGCTCCGCGCACCCGGATCTGCGCGGTCGTGTCCTGGAGCCGCTCGAGCACCGGCGTGAAGACCATCGAGCGCTCGAGGCCGAGCAGCACCGCCAGGGCGGCAAGGGTGGCGAGCGCGAAGCCGCCGAGGAGGACGAGTTGGGCGCCCAGGCCTGCCGATTCTCGCGAGAAGAAGAGCGAGAGCAGGATGACTGCCCCGAAGTCCGCGACCGAGGCCGCGGCGACGACGAGCTGGCCCAGGTCGGTGCCGAGCTTGCCCGAGTCCTTGAGCACGGGCACGACGACGCCGAGCGAGGTGGCGACGAGGACGATCGCCACGAAGAGCGGATCCTCGACCCTGCCTGCCGCGCTCAGGCCGAGCCCGACGACCACCGCGAGGGCGAACGAGACGGCGAAGGCGACGCCCACGAGCGTGAGCCGGCGGCCGCGCAGCTTCTCGAACTCGATCTCGAGGCCGGCGAGGAAGAGGAGGAACGCGAGGCCGATGAGCGCGAGCACGCGGATCGGCTCGTCCACCTCCACCCAGCCGAGCACGGAGGGCCCGATCACGATCCCGGCGACCAGCTCGAGCACGACGGAGGGAAGTCGGAGGGAGGGCGCCAAGCCGAGGAGGAGGGGAACCAGGAATGCGACGGCGACGACGATGAGCAGTCCGGTGAGGCTGAGCTCGGCCATGCGGAGAGAGTCACGGCCGAGCGCCGGTTCGTTACGCTCCGCGGACGCAATGCGCAGCGCCGGCCGGCAGCAAGAGGCGGGACGCGCGCCCGCCGCCCCCTCGCCCGACGAGCTCGCGCTCGTCGAGGCGCTACGACGCCGCGAGGAGGCGGCCTTCGTCGAGCTGGTCGAGCTCTACGGGGCTGCGCTCCTCCGCCTCGCCCGGACCTTCGTACGGACGCGGGCCGTCGCGGAGGAGGTCGTCCAGGAGACCTGGGTCGGCGTCCTCCGAGGCATCGACCGCTTCGAGGGACGCTCGTCGCTCAGAACCTGGATCTTTCGCATCCTCACGAACATCGCCAAGACGAAGGCCGTTCGAGAGGGGAGGTCGGCGCCGTTCTCGGACCTGGAGTCCGAGACGCACGGGCCGGTGCTCGACCCTTCCCGCTTCGTGGGCGCGGGCGAGCCGTGGGAAGGTCACTGGCAGTCGTTCCCGGCGCCCTGGGGCGAGCCGGAGGAGCGGCTCCTCGCTTCGGAGGCGCTGGGCGTGATCGCGACCGCGATCGACGGCCTGCCTCCAGGCCAGCGTGCGGTGGTCACCCTGCGCGACATCGAGGGCTGGAGCTCGGACGAGACCTGTAACGCCCTCGAGATCTCAGAGACGAATCAACGGGTGCTTCTGCACCGGGCCAGGACGAAGGTGCGCCTTGCGCTCGAGACCTATCTGGGGGGTGCGGCCGGTGGCCGAGAACACGACAGCTGACTTCACCTGCGAGGAGCTGGTCGCCGTCGCGAGCGACTACCTCGAGGGCCGACTCCGGCCTTCCGAGCGTGTGCGGCTCGAGGAGCACCTGGCCGAGTGCGAGGGCTGCACGACGTACCTCGAGCAGCTGCGCCGCACGATCACGCTGATCGGCGAGCTCCGCGAAGAGCACGTCCCGCCGGAGGCGTTCGAACGGCTTGTCGGCGTCTTCCGCGCCTGGAGGCACGCGGGCTAGGCGAGTGGGTCAAGGGCGAGCCGCCCCGCGATCCAGTCCGCCTGCCAGGCTCGCTCCTGGGCGAACCCCTCGTCGTACCCCCGGCCGTCGTGCTCGGCGGCGAGACCGGCCGAGTGCGCGACCATGTAGACGGCCGACACCGCCCCGGCCGGGTGCGCGGCCCACCCCTCCGCCTCTCCGCTCTCGGGATAGGAGCGCCCTCGCTCGACGCAGGCGTGGGCCAACTCGCGCAGCGCGGCGCCGTCCCACTCCGCCACCTGGCTCACGAGGCGCCCTCGGCTGGCGACGAGCATGCGCTCCTCCTCGAGGATCGTCCCGTCGAGGTCGGCGATCCAGAGCTCGTCGTCGAGCCAGTGCGCGAGGTCCCGCGCGCGGCAGGCGTGAATCCCGCGACGGGAAGGGACGAGCGGGCCCTCGATGTCGACCCACTCGCCCACGGGCCAGGTGTAGCCGCTGTAGAGGCCTCTGTGGCCCGGGTGGAGAAACTTGTAGGCGCGCAGGCTAGGGTCCCTTCCAGTCACGGAAGGCCTCGACGGCCGCGTCCCGCACCGCCGGATCGAGCGCCTCCTCCCGCAGCTCGCCCGTGAGCCGGATGGTGTCGCGCATCTGGTCGAAGTACGCGCGGCAGGGGCCGCAGACCGCGAGATGCTCCTCGAAGCGCAGCCGCTCGGGCACCGGCAGACGGTCATCGACGTAGTCGGTGACGAGACCGACGAGCTCGCTGCAGGACATGATCGGCGGGCGCACGGTCGGTCAACGATAGACGACGCCGGCGGCCGTAACGCCGGCGCTGCTCTCGAGACGAGGAGGATATGCAGCGTGCCCGACGCTCCCCCCTCCGGCTCCGGCTCACGCTCGTGCCGCTCGTCGCGGCGATCGTGATCGCCGGGATCTGGGTGGCCGGGGG
>JBKOXM010000182.1:0-7024 GCA_046724925.1 Actinomycetota bacterium
GGCTATCGTCTCGTGGGCTCGGAGATGTGTATAAGAGACAGGTGCCGAAGATGCCGAAGGTGCGCAAGGGCGACGTGGTCTGGGTCGAGCCCAAGCTCGTGGCCGAGGTCGAGTTCGTCGAGTGGACGCACGACGGCCACCTGCGCGCACCCGCCTACAAGGGGTTGCGCGAGGACAAGGATCCGAAGGAGGTTCGGCGCGAGGAGCCGGTGTCGGATACGCCCGGGGAACGACAGGACGGCCGCCCCTTCGCCGGGAAGAAGACGGCCGAAATTCGCAAGGGCAAGCGCGTGCTGCGGCTGTCCAACCTCGACAAGCCCTTCTGGCCCGAGGAGGGGATCACGAAGGGCGATCTGTTGGCGTACTACCAGGCCATCGCAGCTGTGCTCGTTCCGCACCTCAAAGACCGGCCGTTCACCCTGAAGCGCTACCCCGGCGGCTGGCAGGGCGATCATTTCTTCCAGAAGGACGCGCCCAGCCACATGCCGGACTGGATTCCGACCCGCGAGTTCGAAGTCTCCACGCGGGAGGCGCCGCGCCGGAAGCGCAAGATCCGTGCGCCGCTGGCGAACGACGAGCTGGCGCTGCTGTGGATGGTGAACATGGGCTGCATCGACATGAACACGTGGTACTCGCGCGTCGACAAGCCACATCGCCCCGACTGGGTGCTCTTCGATCTGGACCCGTCGCCCGACGTCGGCTTCAAGGAGACCGTGCAGGTCGCGCTACTCGTCAAACAGGCGCTTGACGCGTTCAAGCTCGCCAGCTTCGCGAAGACGAGCGGTTCGGAAGGGATCCACGTGCTCGTCCCGATCGAGCGTCGGCATACCTACGACGAGACGCGTGCGTTCTCGGAGATCGTGGCGCGCGCGATCGCCCGCTCGAATCCTGGCCTTGCCACCACCGAGTGGACGAAGGCGAAGCGCCGCGGTGTCCTGATCGATTCGAACCAGAACGGCGAAGGGAAGACCATCGCCTCCGTTTACTCGGTGCGCCCGAAGGCCGGCGCTCCAGTCTCGACTCCTGTGCGCTGGGACGAGGTGAACGAACAGCTCGATCCGTCTGCGTTCACGATGGACGCAGTCCTTGCACGTGTCGAGCAGCACGGCGACTTCTTCGGGGGCGTCCTGACCACCAAGCAGCGGTTAGGCGACGCGCTGAAGGCGATCCGTTAGCGGCCGTGCACCTCGACTCGGTCATGAGCGAGCTGGACGCGTACTTCCGCGTCCCCCAGGTCAGGAACGACGACTGGTCGCCGGCGTTCGAAAGCCTCTATCCAGATCCGTACTGGCGCGAGTACGCCGAGCCGGGGTACCAGGATCGGTGGAACGGACTGATGGTGAGGGGCGCCGCCGAGGTCGCGCGCGCAGTGACCTGTGTGTTTCCGAGCGATCGGATCGTGGCGGAGCTCGAGCCGAACACGCTGCTTTTCTCGGAGCATCCCGTCGATTTCGCCGACGTTCCCGGGTTTCTGCCGCTGGCGCGAGGAAGCTTCGAGACGATGCGCGAACGCGGGATCAGCTTCTACCACGCCCACGCGCCGCTGGACATGCACCCCGAGGTATCACCGTCGCGGCTCTGCGCCGAAGGCGTCGGGCTCGAGCATCTGGAGGAGTACTTCCCGATTGCCGACGGGATCCCCGGCGGTGCCGCGATCATCGGCGACTCCCAGCTCACGATCGAGGGGCTCGCCGACGCTTTCCGCGCCTTCCTCGGTCCGGAGATTCTCGTGCACGTTCTCACGCGTCCGCGCCAGGAGGCGGGGCGGGTCGCCGTGGTCGCCGGTGGAGGTGCGCAGCGGGAGATCCTGGAGGCGTCGATCGAGCGCGGCTGCGAGACATTCGTAACCGGGAACGCCGCTACCAACTGCCGGCTCGACTGGGTTCAGGAACAGGTCGCCGACTTCCGCGTCCTGGCCGACGAGGCGGCCATTGCGTTGCTCGATGCGATGCACTACGGGATGGAGAAGCCTCCGCAGCTCGCGATGGTCGAATGGTTCAGGAAGCTCGGTCTGCCGGCGGAGTTCTTGCCGGATGGCCCGAAGTAGGCTCGCGGACGAACTCCCACACGCGGCCGACCGATTCGAAGCCGAGCTTCGCGTACAGCTCCTTCGGCCAGTCCTCGTCGTCCGCGAGCAGGAACACGAGCTCGTGTTCGGCGGTGTGTGCCTCGTCGAGGGCCTTGGTGACGATGGCGGTCGCATGTCCGCGGCCTCGGTAGCGCTCGAGCGTCTGGACCGACTCGATCTGCGCGGTGCGGCCGTCCGAGAAGAGCGAGCATTCGGCGACAAGGCGGCCGTCCTCCCGCGCGGCGAAGTAGCGGACGCCGGTGGCGTTCTCGCGCAGGAGCTGGGCTTCGACCAGCTGTCGGACGACGTCCTCGTCCATTCCGTAAGGTGAATCGCGGATCCCCTGCTCCCAGGTCGGCCGTAGATCGTTGGCCGTGACCTCGAGCGCCCGCTCGACATCGCCTCTGCGACCGCCGCCGTGGTGCACCATCACGAGCGCCCGCTCGACCTTCCAACCAAGCTCGCGAAACGGCTGCTCGAGCGCGGCGCCTCGCTCGTCGTTGAGCTCGAACTTTCGGTGCTGGAGGCGCGTCTGCAGCCGATCGGTCTCGCGGACGAGCTCGCCGACGGCCAGCGGCGCGTCACTCTCATCGACTCGAAGGACGTTGAGGTAGAAGACACGGGGTAGCTCGTCGTTGAAGAGCGCGCGGCCGTACGGGGACGGTTCGACGCGCTGCGCCATGCGGTCCTGCATGCCCTTGAAGAAGGCGATCGCGCGCGTGAGCTCGTCAGCCGTCATTGAGCGGCTGCGGATGGCCGAGCTCGCCGAGCTCGGCGATGTCGCGCCGGAAGAACAGCGCGACCGTCCAGTCGACGACGACCCTCAGCTTTCGGGTGAAGAGCGGAAGCTGGTAGAGGTGATAGCTCCGGGTTATGAACCACCCAGGGAACCCGCGGAAGCGGAGGCCGAGGACGTCCGCGATCCCCTTGTAGCGGCCGAGCGTCGCGACCGCCCCGAGCATTCGGTACCGATAGGGCTTGACGTCGCCGCGCAGGTTGCGGGCAAGTCGCCGCGCCTGGCGAAGCGCATGCTGGGAGGTCGGGGGGTCGGGATGATCAGGAGTCGCGAGGTTCGGGACACGCGCGCAGTCCCCGAGCGACCAGATGTTGGCCGCGCCCTGAACACGCAGGGTCTCCTCGACACGCACCCGCCCACGCTCGTCGAGCGGCAGCCCGAGCGTCCCGACGATTGGATTCGCCTTCACACCGGCCGTCCAAACGACGGTGCGCGTCGGGATGCGTTCGCCGTCGGAGAGCAGCGCCGCGTCGGCGTCCACCGACTCCAGCGTTGTGTTGACGCGGATCTCCACTCCTCGCTTGGCGAGCTGCACGGCTGCATAGTCCCCCAGCTTGCGAGGGACCTCGGAAAGGATCTTCGGGGCCGCGTCGACGAGCACCCAGCGCTGGGTCTCGCTGCGCAACGAGGGGTAGTGCCGGAGCGCGTCGCGGACGAGATCCGACAGCTCCCCGAGTGCCTCGACGCCCGCGTAGCCGGCGCCGACGAAGACGAACGACAACTCCTGCTGCCGGTGGGCGGCCGTGGTGGCCGCAGTCGCCGTTTCCAGCCTGCGGAGGACGTGGTTGCGGAGCCGGATCGCATCCGGAAGCGACTTGAAGCCGAGCGCGTGCTCTGCCAGCCCGGGGACCGGCAGCGTGCGCACCGTCGAGCCTAACGCGACCACCAGCCGCCGATACCGGATCCAGAAGAGCGAGTCCCCAACGCGGATCTGGACACGATCGTGCTCCTCGTCGCGCGCGATCACCTCGCCGAGCAGCAGGTCGGCGTGCGGGCACATCAGCCTGAGCGGGACGACCACGTGACGCGGCTCGAGCGTCCCCGACGCCGCCTCCGGAAGCATCGGCGTGTAGAGCATGAAGTTCTCTCGCCCGACGATCGTCGCGCCGTGCTGCCCGAGGAGCCGTGCGACGTAGGCGCCGGCGAACCCCCCGCCCAGGATCAGCGTGCCGCCGCGTGCCTCCCGATCTGACACACGCCTCTTCTACCATCGCCCACGTGCGGCGGATCCAGGTCGCGGTGATCGGCAGCGGTGCGGAGCACGAAGCGCGCGCGGAGGAGGTGGGCCGCTTGCTCGCCGAACGCGGGTGCACCGTGGTCACCGGCGGCCTCGGCGAGGTGATGGCCGCAGCCTGTCGCGGAGCGAAATCGGCGGGGGGAACGACGATCGGCATCGTCCCGGGTGAGTCGCGAGCCGAGGCGAACGAGTGGGTCGACCACGTTGTCGTGACGGGGATCGGTCACGCACGGAACCTGGCTGTCGCGGCCTCCGGAGACGCGGTCATCGCGGTCGGTGGATCATGGGGAACGCTGGCGGAAATCGGGTTTGCGAAGCGCCTGGGCCGTCCCGTCGTCGTGCTAGAGCCGGGGTGGCAGCTCGACGGCGTGGACCGCGCGAAGACACCTACTGAGGCGGTCGACCGAGCGCTCGCGCAGCTCGACTAGCGCCGACTTCACCTTCCGCAGGCCGTATTGCCTTGTGACGAGCGTACTCTCGCGACCCGCCCCGTCGCGCTCTAGAACCGAACTCGTCACGCTTTCGGCACCGAAGTCATGCCCCTCCGAGCCGTGTCCTAGTGACAGTCCCTAATCAGGGGCCAAAGGCAGGGCACACGGAATCGCTACGAGAATGAAACGCAGGTGCTACGCGCGGACGAGTGGGCGCGTCAGGCAAGTCGGACCGCCGTCGCCGTTTCGCGACAGTTCTTCGCCGCGATACACGGTCACCTCCACGCCGGCGCGTTCCAGCCTCCGCCGCGTTTGCGGATTGCCGTCGAGCGCGAGCGCGACGCGAGGAGCCAACGCAAGCACGTTGCACCCCATCGTCTCAAACTCGTCGTCGGGGACCTCGATGGACTCGACGCCGTGTTCGGCGAGCAACTCGACGAGACGAACAGGAAGGAGGGGGAGGTAGACGAGCGCGAGGTCGCGGTCGAGCGGACTGATCAGCGACAGCAGGTGGAGGACCTCTCCGGGTCCGCGGTGGTATGGGAGGTCGACTGACACGACATCGACCTCGGGCAGCGCGGCGCGGAGCGCCTCGATGCCGTCGTCGTTCGTGCGATAGCCGCGGCCGACAACGAGCGTCTGCTCGTCGAGCCAGAGCATGTCGCCGCCTTCGGCCAGCGCGGGCTCCTCCAGGACGGCGAACGGCTCGAACCCCGCGTCGACGAGGTCGCGTTCGATCGCCGCAACCTCGACCCGCCGTGCCGCTTTCCCTGGGCGGAGCAGGATCGTTCCCGTCCGAGTCACCGCCGCCGGATCGTGGACGTAGACGGCGTCGATGCTGGCCTCGAGCTCCGCGCCGACCACGACCTCGGCGCCCGCGTCCGCCAGCAGTGCGCACAGGGCCTCGTGCTCCTCGACGATTCGCACGGGATCCGGCGCCGCGCGCCAGCCGAACTCCCGCCACCGGTCGAGCCCTCCCGGTCGCCGCACGAACACGCGGCGGAGAGGGCCGGTCATGTTCACGCAGGCATTGTGACGTGGAGGCGGTGTCCGTCCAGGTCCTCGAAGTACGCCATCCGCTCGCCCCAAGGCCGGTCGGTGGGCGGCTCGATCTCCGTCGCGCCAAGCTCCCGTAGACGGGCCGCCGTCGCGTCGACGTCCTCGACGTAGATGCAGACTTCGAAGCCCGCGCTCTCGGCTTCGCCGCGAACGACCCCGAGGCCGTGGTCTCCAAGCCTGAGGTAGACGTACTCCAGCTCGCCTTCATGCGGCGGCCAGCGGTACCCGAGCTCGAAGCCGAACGCCTCCTCATAGAAGCGGGCTGACCGCTCGACGTCGATGCTCTTGACGATCGGGAAGACGCTCACTTGACCTCAGCGAGTCGGCGCTCGAGAAAGCGGCGCTCGGTGTCGTTCGATACGACCTCGAGGGCTCGCTCATACGCAGCAGCCGCTTCCGTGCGACGATCCAGCCGACGAAGCAGGTCGGCGCGGGCCGAGTGGAGCAGGTAGTACGCGTCGAGGCCTTCGATCCCGTCCATTAGCTCGAGGCCGCGCTCCGCACCCTCTGCCATCGCCACCGCAACGGCGCGATTCAGCTCGACGACGGGCGAAGGCGAGACGGCAGCGAGTTCGCGGTACAGCGTCGCGATCTGCGCCCAGTCGGTCTCGACTGGCGAGAGTGCGCGTGCGTGCAGCGCCGCGATCGCAGCCTGTAGCTGGTACGGCCCCGGCGCGCGCAGGGCAAGAGCACGGTCGAGCACGTGCAGGCCTTCCTCGATGCGTGCTCGGTCCCAGCGAGTGCGGTCCTGATCCTCTAGCAAGACGAGCTCCCCGTCGTGGGCGACACGCGCCTCGCGGCGTGAGTCTTGGAGGAGCATGAGTGCCAAGAGCCCGAGGGCTTCGGCCTCGTCCGGCATCAGGACGGCAAGCAGTTTTGCCAGCCGGATCGCCTCGTCGCACAGCTCGCGACGGACGAGCGTGTCGCCCTCCGTCGCGGCGTACCCCTCGTTGAAGACGAGGTAGAGGACTGCCAGCGCCGATCCCAGTCGGTCCGGCAGCAGATGGTCCGGCGGCACGCGGATCGGGATGCCGGCGTCACGGACCTTCCGTTTCGCGCGCACGAGTCGCTGAGCCATTGTCGGCTCGGGGACGAGGAAGGCTCGCGCGATCTCCTGGGTCGTCAGCCCGCCCAGCATGCGAAGTGTCAGGGCGACTCGAGCTTCCGGCGCGAGCGCCGGATGGCAGCACGCGAAGATGAGCGCGAGGCGGTCGTCAGGAACCGTCGTCACGTCCTCGTCTGCTTCGAGCTCGAGCTCGACCAGCCGCGCGAGCAGCTCCTGCTTCCGCGCCAGTGTGCGCTCGCGGCGGATGCGGTCGATCGCTCGATTCCTGGCGGTCGTGAGGATCCAGGCGCCCGGGTGCGACGGCGGCCGCGCTCCCCAGCGCTCGACCGCCGTCGCGAAGGCCTCCTGAACCGACTCTTCCGCCAGC
>JBKOXM010000051.1:0-4966 GCA_046724925.1 Actinomycetota bacterium
CATGTGTCCCGCACAGGTCTACGAGCTGGGCGATGCGATCGGGGACGACGTGACTGTCGAGGTGACGCCCTCGAACTGCGTCCAGTGCGGCGCGATCACGGCCAAGGGCGGCCGACTGACCCCGCCCGAAGGCGGCTCGGGGCCTGAGTACACCATCACGTGACCGCGAAAACGCCAATTGCGTTTTCGCGGTAGTCGATGCAGAGCCGCTTAGGCGAACCGACTCTCCGGCTCGACGACGTTCTGGCCGCACGCGAGGCGATCGCGGGGCGCCTCCACCGCACGCCGCTCCTGACATCCGCCACGCTGTCGCAGCGCGTCGGCGGGCACGTCCTGCTCAAGCCCGAGCTGTTCCAGCGCACGGGCTCGTTCAAGCCCCGCGGGATGCTGAACGTGCTGGCGACGATGTCGCCGCCCGAGAAGCGGGAGGGCGTGATCTCGATCTCTGCAGGGAACGCTGCGCAGGCACTCGCCTGGTGCGCGGCCCAGGAGGGCCTCGACGCGCTGATCGTGATGTGGCGTGGAGCGAGCGAGCAGAAGATCGAGGCGACGCAGGCGTACGCCGCCACGGTCGATCTCGAAGCGACCGGGCCTGCCGAAGCGTTCGAGCGTCTCGAGGAGCTGAGGAGCCGGACGGGCCGCGCGTTCGTCCACCCCTTCGACGATCCGCGCCTGATCGCGGGTCACGGCACGCTCGGCCTGGAGTTGCTCGAGGACGCGCCGGAACTTGACGTCGTCCTGGTCCCGGCGGGCGGCGGAGGGTTGGTCTCCGGCATTGCGACTGCCGTGAAGGCGAAGCGACCCGACGCGAGGATCGTCGCCGTTGAGCCGGAGTTGGCACCATCCCTGCACGATGCGCTGCGCGCGGGCGAGCCGGTGCCGGTTCAACCTCGCTCGATCGCCGATGGCCTCAACGCACCGTTCGCGGGACGGCATTGTCTCGCGGTCTGCCGGGAGCTCGTCGACGAGGTTGTCCTGCTTTCGGAGGACGAGATCGCGGAGGGAATGCGGTTCCTGTACACGCGCGCGAAGCTCGCCTGCGAGCCGGCCGGTGCAGCCGCCACCGGTGCGCTACTGGCCGGAAAAGTCCGCTTGGAACCAGGCGAGACGACGGTCGCGGTTGTCTCCGGGGGCAACGTGGCACCCAAAACGGCCTCTGCTATTCTGGCTTCATGAAGGCCGGTATCCATCCCGAATACGTGCTCACGACCGTGACGTGCTCCTGCGGGAACACGTTCGAGACGCGTTCCACGAAGCCCGAGCTGCACGTCGAGCTCTGCTCGAACTGTCATCCGTTCTACACGGGCAAGCAGAAGCTGGTCGATACCGGCGGACGCGTCGAGCGCTTCCAGCGCCGGCTCGAACGGGCCGGCGGCGCCCGGCGCGGCTAGCCACTCCAACATGAGCCAGGCGATCGGGGGACAGGCCGTCCTGGAGGGCGTGATGATGCGGGGCCCGTCCAACTGGGCGCTCGCGGTCCGGAAGCCCGACGGCGAGATCGCGGAGCACACACACTCGATTCGGTCGGCGATGGCGCGGCACCGCGTCTTCCGGCTCCCGATCATTCGAGGGGTGATCGCGCTCGGCGAGTCGCTCGCGATCGGCTTCCGTGCGCTCGCGATCTCGGCGAACTACGCCGCCCAGGATCCGGAGAGCAAGGAGGAGGTTCAGACGGAGCTCTCGCGCGGAAGCCTGGTCTTCGCGTTTGCAATCGCCATCGGCTTTGCGCTGATGCTGTTCAAGGTGACGCCGGCATTGATCACGAGCTGGCTTCCGATCGAGACGACCGGTTGGTTCGTGGTCGTCGAGGGGCTGATCCGCGTCGCCATCTTCATCGCCTACATCTGCCTGATCTCGCTTCTGCCGGACCTGAAGCGCGTGTTCCAGTACCACGGCGCCGAGCACAAAGCGATCAACGCGTACGAGGCAGGGGAGCCGCTCGAGCCGGAGCGGGTAGCCCGGTTCAGCCTGATTCACCCTCGCTGCGGGACAGCGTTCCTCCTCTGGGTGATGGTGATCGCGATCTTCGTCTTCGCCTTCTTCGGGCGGCCGACGTGGTACTGGCTCATCCTCAGCCGGATCGCGCTGTTGCCGCTGATCGCAGGCCTCGCCTACGAGCTGATCCGGTTCGCGGGCAAGCACACAGGCAACCGCGCTCTGATGACGCTGCTCGCGCCCGGTCTCTGGCTTCAGCGGCTGACCACCCGGGAGCCGTCGCTCGACCAGCTCGAGGTCTCGATCCGCGCCCTCCGCGAGGTGCTGCGCCTCGAGGATCTCGAGAAGCCTGAGGCGCGCCGAGTCGAAGTGATGGCCTGAGCGAGCCCCACCGCAACTCGATCTACCCTTAGGGCACCATGGCCGCGATCGAGCAGCTGGTCGACGAGCTCGAGCGCTCGTACGTCGAGACGCAGGAGCGCATGTCGGACCCTGCCGTGTACAACGACCAGCGTGAGGCGGCCTCGGTCGGCCGAAAGCTGAAGGAGCTCGAGGCCGCTCACAGGCTGGCCCAGGAGTGGCGTGAGGTCTCGAGTGACCTCGAGGACGCGCGGACGGACGGCGACCTGCGCGAGCTCGTCCCGGAGCTCGAGGAGCGGCTCGCGACGCTGGAGGAGGAACTGAAGGTCGCGCTCGTCGAGTCCGACCCGGCCGACACCAAGGACGTGATCGTGGAGATCCGTCAAGGGGAGGGGGGTGACGAAGCGGCGCTCTGGGCAGCCGACCTGCACCGGATGCTCACGCGCTACGCGGAGCGGCGCGGCTTCAAGGTGGAACCGCTCGAGACCTCGGCCAACGAAGGCGGAGGGGTCAAGCACGTCTCGCTCGCGATCAAGGGCGAAGGCGCGTACTCGATCTTCAAGTGGGAGGGGGGCGGTCACCGAGTGCAGCGCGTGCCGGCGACCGAGTCCCAGGGCCGCATCCACACCTCGTCAGCGACCGTGGCCGTGATGCCGGAGGCCGAGGAGGTCGAGGTCGAGATCGACCCCAACGACCTCAAGATCGACGTCTACCGCTCGACCGGCCCAGGCGGGCAGAGCGTCAACACGACGGACTCGGCTGTGCGGATCACGCATGTGCCGACCGGGCTCGTGGTCGCGATGCAGGACGAGAAGTCGCAGCTTCAGAACCGACAGAAGGCGATGCGGGTGCTTCGCGCACGCCTCTACGAGCTCGAGCGTCGGCGCCAGGAGGAGGAGTTGGCCGCGACCCGGCGCTCACAGATCGGCACAGGTGAGCGGGGCGCGAAGATCCGCACGTACAACTATCCCGAGAACCGAGTCACGGACCACCGCGTCAAGGTGACCGTGCATCAGCTCGATCGCGTCCTCGAGGGAGAGCTCGATGAGTTCACAGACGCGCTGACGGCCGAGGACCGGCGTCGCGCGCTCGAGAACGGCTCCACCGAGGCGACATGAACGTCGGCGAGGCAGTCCGCGAGGCGACCGAACAGCTCGCCGGTGCAGGGATCGACACGGCTCCGATCGACGCGTCGTGGCTCACCGCTCACGTTCTCGGCCTGAGGCGCTCGGAGCTGGCGCTCGCCCGCGAGCGTCCCGTCGACGTCACGGCGCACGACGCCTTGCAATCACTTATCGAGCGCAGGGTGGCGCGCGAGCCGCTCGCCTACGTGCTGGGGGAGTGGGGATTCCGCCGGCTGACGCTCAAGGTCGACGATAGGGCGCTCGTACCGCGCCCGGAGACGGAGATCACGGTCGAGCGCTGTCTGGCTCTGCTCGAGGGACGGGTCGAGCCCCGCATCCTCGACGTCGGCACGGGCTCCGGGGCGATCGCGCTTGCGCTCGCCGACGAATGCCTCGATGCGCGCGTGACCGCGCTCGACCGGTCGGCCGACGCGCTCGCGCTCGCCCGCGAGAACGTCGAAGCCAACGGCTTCGGCGGGCGCGTGGAGTTGGTGCACGGCGATCTGCGAGACGGCTTGCCCTCGGGCCCGCATGACCTCGTGGTCTCGAACCCGCCGTATGTGCTCGACGAGGAACTCGCCGGCCTCGCGCCGGAGGTCGCCTTCTGGGAGCCCCGCGAGGCGATCGCGGATTCGGGACAGACCGAGGAGGTTGCGCGCGCGGCGCGTGATGTGCTCGGTCCCGGCGGTTGTCTCGTGCTGGAGACGCACTGGGACGGCGCACAGCGCACGGCCGCACTGCTGCGTCAGCTCGGCTACGGCGACGTGACGATCTCCCGAGACCTGAACGGGCATGAAAGAGTGGTCGACGGTCGATGGCTTCGAAGAACGATGTGGCAGTGACCGACGATGCGATCGCCGGGATTCAGGCCGGGAAGCCGGTCGTTCTTCCGACCGACACGGTGTATGGGCTCTGTACCACGCCGTATCGCGACGAGCCGGCGCGCCGTCTCAACTCGCTAAAAGGCCGAGATGATCTCCAGCCGATGGCGCTCGTCGGTTGCGACCTCGACTACGTGCTCGAGTGCGTGCCGGAGCTGCGAGGGCGCTCGGCGATGATCGCGCGCGAGCTGCTGCCGGGGCCGTACACGCTCATTCTGCTGAACCCCGCTCGGCGGTATCGCTGGCTCTCGGGGTCGCGGCCCGAAACGATCGGTATTCGCGTGCCCGAGCTCGAGGGCGACGCAAGGACGGTGCTCGACTGCGTCGGAGCCGTCGCCGCCACCAGCGCAAATCTGCACGGCCGCCCCGATCCGAAGACGCTCGAGGACGTGCCCGAGACGATTCGCGCGACCTGCGCGGCCGTGATCGACGGGGGCGAGCTGCCCGGCGTCCCCTCGACGGTGATCGATTTCACCGGCCCGGAGCCGGTGGTCCTGCGCGAGGGCGCTGGTTCGGTGGAGGCCGCACTGTCGGCTGCTGCCGCGGCCTAGCCGCGACCGCCCGCGTACCGCAGGCGCCTGTCGGCGCCTCCGAAAAAGTCGTCGGAATAGAGATCGCCGCCGGGCCCGGGCGGGAGGTAGTCGGGGCTTCGAACACCGGCGCGGA
>JBKOXM010000198.1:0-3911 GCA_046724925.1 Actinomycetota bacterium
CCTTGACGGTGACCGGGCTGAGCGGATCGAGCTCACGCCGCTTGTCGACCTCCGCCGCCATCCTCGTCGCGGGGACGTTGAGGATCTTGGAAAGCCGCTGGAGCATCTTGTATCGACCGTCCTCGGGTAGGTCGGTCGGCCACAGCTGGACCGCGGTCGCAGTCATGTTTCCGACGAGCACCTTGCCGTTGCGATCGAGGATCAGGCCGCGCGGGGCCTCCACGCGGACGGTCCGCAGCTGGTTGTTCTGAGCGGCGCGCAAGTACTCCTCGCCGGACAGCACCTGAAGCGACCACAATCGGAGGAAGAGGACCGCGAAGACGGCGAGGGCGAGCATTCCAAGGATGCCGAGGCGCAGAGCAAGCTGCGGCGTCAGCCGGTAGGGCCCCTCGACGCGTGGGTCCGGCGGCAGAAACCGCGTCATGCGCGGCTCGGACTTGCTCCCCCGCGACCTAGCCAAGCAACCTCACCTCGCGCGCGCGTCCGCCCCACTCGACCGGCGGCAGCAGCCGCCGACAGAGCGCGTAGACCGGGAAGCAGAGCAGGAGGTTGAGCGTGATCGCCACCGGCAGCGAGCTCAGCACCGCAGCTGCAGGCGCCGATTCGTCGAGCAAGAAGTGGAGCAGGAGCGTCGCGAGCGGGTACACGAACGTCACGACCGCCACGGACACGATCGGTGCGTGCGCCCTGTCTCGCCCGGTCGTCTCGCCGTAGCGGCCGACCCAATAACCCGCGACGGTGAGCATGAGGGACGTGAACCCGAGCGTGCCGAGTTCGGCCGTGTCGAGGACGAGCCCGGCGAAGAAGCCGACCGCTGCGCCGACGCTGGATCCGCGCAGAAGCGCAACCGATACGACCGTCACGAGCAGGATGTCCGGTGACGCTCCGAAGACGTCGAACGATGCGAACAGCGAGGCCTGGAGGATCGCAGCGGCGAAGAGGAGCCCGCCGGCCTTGAGGACATCGACGGAGCTCACGGCAAATCCGGCATCGGCTTCCGGCTGACGAGGACGGTGACCGCGTACAGGCCCGAGAAGTCGACGTATGGATCGATCTGGATGACCGGGAACGGTTCCGTGTCCGATCTGCCGACCGACGTGACGACCCCGATGGGTATGCCTTTGGGATACAGCGATGGAAGCTCGCCGACCTGCGACCCCGCAGTCACGATCTGGTGGCCCTTCGCGACCATCCGGTCCTTCGGGACCCGGTCGAGCAGGAGCGATTCGCCCTCGCCGTGCCGAACGAGGCCGGTCACGTTCGTGTTGAGATCCAGCGCCGAAACCGCGCTCTCGGCATCGACGAGCAGTCGGACGCGAGCCGTGTGGGTGGTCACCAGCGTGACCTCACCGACGAGACCCTCCTTCGTCCGGACCGGCGCGTGCGGCCGAATCCCATCGCTCGAGCCGGCCGAGATCACGATCTCCTCCTGGAAGCGACTCTCGGGATGGCCGATCACGCGTGCGTTCACCGGCGAGTAGTCCTTGAGCGTCGGCAGATCGTGCAAGCCGAGCTGACTGCGCAATGCCTGGTTCTCCTGGACGGCCACCTCGTTGACGATCACCTGCTGCCGGAGCGACTGGACCTCCTCGCGGAGGCGCGCGTTCTCGGACTTCGCGCCGACCAGCTCGTCGAAATAGCTGTAGAGATCGCGGAACGGGCGGGCGACTCGCTCGACGGCAACCTGGAACGGCGCCAGCACGGTCGCGCCGGCACTCTGCGCGCGATGGAGGGTCCCGTCGCGCGACTCGCGGAAGTAGGCGGTGATCAGAGCGAGCGAGAGCAGCACCAGCGCTCCCACCACGATCCGCCGGCGAACGGCAGTGCGGGTGCGAGGCGAATAGGAGGCGGCGCGCTGAAACGAGCTCAGGACCGCCGAGCTGGCGCTGCGGTTACGGGGCACGACGAACGACTTAGGTTACAAACCTTTCCGGCAGACCCGCGCCGCCGGGGGTTAGTACCGCCTGTGATTGTTTCTTCGCGCGCGGGCCGAACGGTGGATCACCTCGAACTCCTCGAGGCTGCGGCCCGAGCCGACGGCTACGCAGGTGAGGGGTGACTCGGCGAGGTGGACCGGCATCTGCGTCTCGTGTCGGAGGCGCTCGTCGAGGTTGGTGAGCAACGCGCCGCCGCCGGCGAGCACGATGCCGCGATCCATGATGTCGGCGGCCAGCTCCGGAGGCGTCTTGTCGAGCGTCGAGCGGATCGCGTCGATGATCTGGGCGAGTGGCTCCTCCAGGGCGCGCCGGACCTCTTCGGAGCTGAGGATCACGGTCTTCGGAAGACCGGTCATCAAGTCGCGGCCGCGGACCTCCGCCTGAAGCTCCTCGGGTAGCTCCGAGCCCGAGCCGATCTCGAGCTTGATCTCCTCGGCGGTCTGCGTGCCGATCAGGAGCTTGTACTCCTTCTTGATGTGGCTGACGATCGCCTCGTCCATCTCGTCGCCGCCGACCCGCAGGGACTGCGAGACGACGATGCCCCCGAGCGAGATGACAGCAACCTCACTCGTGCCGCCGCCGATGTCGACGATCATGTTCCCGGTCGGTTCCGCCACGGGCAGGCCGGCACCGATCGCGGCCGCCATCGGCTCCTCGATCAGGTACGCCTGACGTGCGCCGGCCGACAGCGTGGCCTCCTCGACCGCCCGCTTCTCGACCCCGGTGACGCCGGACGGCACGCAGACGACGACGCGCGGGTGCGCGAAGCGATGCTGGTGAACCTTCTGGATGAAGTGGCGGAGCATCTGCTCCGTCACGTCGAAGTCGGCGATCACGCCGTCCTTGAGCGGGCGAATCGCCTGGATCGTGCCCGGCGTGCGGCCGAGCATGCGTTTAGCTTCCACCCCGACTGCGTGCACCTCGTTCGTGCGCGAGTCGATCGCGACGACTGACGGCTCGGACAACACGATCCCTCTGCCGCGGACGTACACGAGGGTATTCGCGGTTCCGAGGTCCACGGCCATGTCGCGGCCGCCGAAACCGGTGAGCGAATTGAGGAACGCCATGGAAGCGCCTGAGTCTAGCCTTCTAGGTCGTGGAGGTGATTTCTCCGTCGTGTCGACCGGTCGTTTCAGACGGAGGCACGATGAATCGCGACTCCTGATGGCGGCGCCGGAAGCGGCGCCTCAGCCTTCGCCCTGGACTTCGGCTATTTCCAGGCTGTACAGGATCTCGCAGCGGCTGTCGATCGCACCGCGCTCCACCCGGGAGCCGGTGCGCCGAAAGCCGGCCGATTCGTAGAGCCTGCGCGCCGCATGCATGTCCTCGGTCGTGTCCAGGACGACTCGGCGGGCGCCTTGGGACCTCGCCCATTCCATCGCAACCTCTAGCAGCCTGCGGCCGAGCCCGCGGCCGCGAAGGTCGAGCCTGATGTACATCCGCTTGAGCTCGACCGCGCCGTCGCCTACGTGGCGCATCGCCACAGAACCGACGACCTCACCTTCGTCGAGCGCGACCCAGACGGCGTCGTAGTGCGCAGCCGGATCGGCGAGATCGCGGTCGATCTCCGGATCCTCGTGGAAGCCGAACTCCGGAAGGACGGACGCGACGAGCGCGCGGAACCCATGCCCGTGCTCGGGTCGAAATCGGGTGATCTCCACGGCGAAACCGTAGAACAGGCCGCCGTTTTCGCACCGCCCGGCCGGCGCCGCCTAGCCGAAGCCGTATACCCCGGGAAAGCGATCCGCGAGCAAAGCGACGAGCAGCGCTCCCGGGAGCCCCACGACGTTCAGGTAATCACCCTCGATCCGCTCGACCAAGGCGACGCCGAGACCTTGGATCGCGTAGGCGCCGGCCCGGTTCTCCCACTCGCCGCTCGCGAGGTAGTTCGCGAGGTCCCGTGGAGTCAGCCGGCGAAACGTCACGTGCGTGGCCTCGTGCTCGACGACCTCCCAGCCAGGCGTGAGAAGGGAG
>JBKOXM010000223.1:0-8134 GCA_046724925.1 Actinomycetota bacterium
GTCGACTACGACCTCGACCACGTGGCGCTCTTCTCATCGAACCCCGAGGCGACGGCAGAGGAGTACCTCCGCCTCGGCTTCGACGACGCTGAGCCGAATAACGGCCACCCCCGGGTAGTGGTCGGCGGCGCCTTTGTCGAGCTCCACAACGGTGATCCCGGCGATCCCGAGAAGCCCCTGCTGAACCACATCGCGGTCCTCGTCGATTCAGCAGACGAGCACATCGCGGAAGCGCAGGACCTCGGGATCGTCGACAACGTAGTGGACGCCGCGAACACGTATGCCGTCTTCGTGTGGGGCCCCGAGCGCGTACGGATCGAGTACGTCGAGCACAAACCAGAGTTCTCATTGACCTAGCGGTTGCAGGCGCAGGCATGGCCGGGCTCGTCGCGGCTGCCCGGGCCCGCGAGCTTGGCGCCGAGGTGGTCGTCTACGAGAAGGGCGATCGCCCTGGCGGCTCGATGCTGCTGTCGAGCGGCGTCATCTGGCGCTTTCGAACGCTCGCGGATTTTCGGGCGGAGTGTCCCGGCGGTGATCCGGTGCTTCAGCAGGAGATCGTGGAGGGCGCCGAGGAGGCGCTGGAGTGGTTGCGCTCGCTGGGCGCTCCTGTCGTCGACCCGCATGAGGTCGACAATCGCGTTGGACTGCGTTTCGATCCGCGCGGTCTGACCGAGAGCCTCGCCCGCGCTGCCGGCGAGGTCAGGCTGGGGACGCCGTTCGAAGCGACTGACGAGCCGCTTGTGCTGGCGACCGGCGGGTTCCCGGTGCGGTTGGCGCGCGAGCGCGGCCTGCTGGTGCGGGCCAACCCCTGGAGCGAAGGTGACGCGTTCGACTTCGCACGAGAGCAGGGCGCGGCGACGGTGGGGCCGCTCGACGAGTTCTACGGACGTGCGATGCCGGCTCCGCCGGCCCGCGTCGGCGAGCAGGACTTCGTTACTGCCTCGCAGTTGTACGGCGGCAAGGCGCGCGTCCTCGACGACGCTGGCCTACCGGTCTTCGACGGGAATCCGTCCTGGTCTGAGAACGATCTCGCGCAGGCGATCGGCCGCCTGCCCGGCAGGCGTGCCTGGTTCGTTCTCGATCGCGACCAGTTGGCCGACGAGAGCATCGCGGCGAGGGTCGAGGCGGCTCGCAAGGTGGGGGGGACGGTGATCGAGGAGGGAGGCGAGGTGCGGGTGCACGTCGCGGCGGCCGTTACGCACACGATCGGCGGGCTGCGGATCGACGAGCGCGCACGCGTGCTCCGGGAGAACGGCTCGGCGATCGAAGGGCTGTACGCGGCCGGAGTCGACGTCGGTGGAATCGCGACCGGCGGTTACGCGGGCGGCCTCGCGCAGGCACTTGTGCTCGGCAGGATCGCGGCTGAGACCACGCTCGCCGAGCAGTAGGCACAGTCCCGGCGCATTCCGTCACGATTTCGTGCGCCTTTTCGCGTCAGACTCGACGAACCCAACCCAAGGGCTGGGTCCCACCCTAAAGGGGAACCCACCCAAGGGCTGGGTCCCACCTAAAGGGGAACCCACCCAAGGGCTGGGTCCCCCCGAGAAGGGAGAGAACTAGCCCTGGAGGTAGGCGCAGATGCGGTCGTCGCCGGGCAACGGTGACGGGCCGACCTTGCTCACGCGGTAACGCCGGTCGCCGTGCTCGACTTCTTCGCCGACGCTCGGCGGCTCCCCATCCTGCTCCGCGAGCTGATAGCCCGTCGGGCTCCAGATGAACAGCACGTGCCTCCGCGCAGCGACCGAGCCCGCATCCCCCGCCGAGTTCCCGCTTGACTCCTGCTCCGACACCGTCGGCGATCCTAGTCCATCTATTCGATCTCGAAGCCCGCGTCCGGGCGGCGAGAACATCGATTCGCCGCTCATCTCAGGCACCCACGGTATAGCTCGGTAGCGTCACGGCAACGGTCGTGCCGCCGTCCTCGCCCTGGTCGACGCGTAACCGGCCGTTCAGGGCGTGCGCCCGCTCCGCGAGCTCCTCGAACGTCGCCCGTCGACGCTCTCCCGGCGCGTCGTCCTCGATCAGGGTCTCGAACCCGCCGTCGGCGTTCCGTCGCACAGCGACCGAGATTCGCGTCGGCGGGCCACGTCGGACGGCCGCGTTCAGCGCATCGCGGATGATCTGGTAGAGGGCGGCCTGCGTCCGCTCGGAAAGCTCTTCGCCGGCGTCGACGTCGACGTCGACCTGCACCTCGTTCGCAAGCCCGACCTGCTCTGCGAGCGCGCCTACCGCGGTCGCGAAGCCCTGGTCGCGAAGCACGACCGGTTCGAGGTTGAACGAGAGGTCGCGCAGAGAACGGATCGTGTCCCGATGGCGATTGAGCGCTCCTTCGACCACCGAACGTGCATCCTCGATTCGGCCCTCTTCGATCGCGTCGTGGACCGCATCGAGCATGAGGGCGATCCCCGACATCGACTGGACCGGCCCGTCGTGGAGGAAGAGCGCGAGCCGCCGCCGTTCGTCTTGCTCCGCCGTGATCAGCTGGTCGGAAAGCCGTGCACGCTCGAGCTCGCGCACCTTCGCCTCTTCCAACAGCCGCGCGTTCTCGCGCGCACGGGCTGCGAAGTCCATGAGCAGCGTTGCCCGGACCACGTCGCCTCGTTCGAACGGACGATCGCGGACGAGGTAGAGGGCGCCGATCTCTTCCTCGCGAACACGCAAGGGCACGAGCAGCGCGTGCTCGGCCGGAGCACGCTCGCCGCGTTCGCCCGGCTCGAGCAGCGACACGCGTGCGTGGAACAGCCGCTCCGACTCCTTCCGCGCCAGCTCGAGAACGCTCTCCGGATCCGCCTCGGCCTCGGTGATCGCCTGCATCGAATCGACGAGCGACTCCAGGGAGCTCGCCTGCTGTGTCAGCTCCTCCTCGACGACCTCGTGGCGCCGGCGCTCGCTCACGATCAGGTAGACGGCGAGCGCTCCTGCCGCAACGGTGGCGATGAGTAGACCGGCGATGACGACCGGCCACGTCTCGATGAGCAGCCCAACGAGCCCGACGATCGCTCCCGCGGCGACGGCCGCGACGAGGAGCCCGGCTCTAGTCGATGATCGCTTCGCGAAGCGCAATCGCAACCGCGTGCGTGCGCGTATCCGCCTCGAGCTTGGCGAGGATGTGCCGAACGTGACTCTTCACCGTCTCCTGGCTGATGAACAGCCGCTGGGCGACGTCGGCGTTGGACATCCCGTCCGCCAGGAGCTGAAGGATCTCGCGCTCGCGACCCGTCAGCATGTCGTCGCGGTCCTTCGTCAGGAACGCGGGCATCAGCGCGGGGTCGACGTAACCCTCGCCGGCTGCAACCTTCTCGATCGCCCGCAGGAGCGTCTGGTGTGGCGCCTCTTTGAGGATGTAGCCCTTCGCGCCCGATTCGAGGCCGCGGCCGAGCAGCGAGCGCTCGCTGTAGGCCGTGAAGATCAACACCGACGTCTCAGGCAGCCGTTCGCTCAAGATCTTGGTCGCCTGCAGACCGTCCATCCCGGGCATCCGCACGTCCATGATCACGACGTGAGGACGTCGTCGCTCCGCGAGTGCGACCGCGGACTCACCGTCCGAGGCTTCGCCGATCACCCTGATGTTGGGCGCGCGCGAGAGCGAGAGCCGGAGCCCCTCGCGAACGACCTCGTGGTCGTCCACGATCAGGCAGGTGATCTCGGTGCTTCCGTCGGACTTGGTGGCGGCTTCCACGGCGCGGAAAGGAAAGTCTAGAGCCCTCGTCGGAATTTTCGGCAGAAACGCCGCTCGGCAGTAGGGCCTTCCGCATTTCGACCGCTCCGCGCGACGGAACACAGCGTGCCGGTTCGACGGTTCAGGCGATCAACGAGAGCTGTTCCTCGCGGGGTGGCGGCGTGGGTCGAACCCGACGCCGGTCCCGAACGCCCAGCGTTCGGGCCAGGTCGCGGACTTGTTCCCGGACCGGCTTCGTCTCGGCCGCCCTGAGGTACGCGCGACCCGCGTACAGCTCTCGGTACCTGGGGACGAGCTCGGGCCAATCTTGCGCCAGGTGCTCCAGGAAATGCTCGCGTGTTCCGGGGCGGAGGAAGAGCAGGTTCGTCCAGACTCCACACGCGCCGGCCTTGCGCGCGGCGCGCACGACCTGGGCCAGCTGGTCGGGGCGATCGGAGATACCGGGCAGTATCGGAGCCATCCCGACCGACGCCTTGACGCCTGCGTCGACAAGCTCTTTCAACGCCCGCAGGCGCTGGCGCGGGTGGGCGGTGGAGGGCTCGGTCTTGCGCCAAACCTCCTCGTCGAGCGTGGGGATCGAGAATGTGACGGAGACATCGGCGCGGCCTGCGGCTTCGACGAGCACGTCCAGGTCGCGGACGATCATCGGCCCGCGCGTGATGATGCTGAACGGATTGGCGGCGTCGGCGAGCGCTTCGAGGCAGCCGCGCGTGAGGCGGTAGCGTCCTTCGGCCGGCTGGTACGGATCGGTCGCCGCGCCGATCGCGACGGACTCGCCTTCCCATGAGGGCTTTGCGAGCTCCTTACGCAACACCTCGGCGACATTCGTCTTCACGCGAATCGACGTCCCGTAGCGGTCGTCTGAAGGGCGGTCGGCCCGCCGCTCGAAATGGCGCACGTAACAGAACGTGCACCGGTGCACGCAGCCCATGTACGGGTTCAGCGACCACTTGAACGCCATCCCGCGCACGCGGTTGAGCGCAACCTTGCAGGGCTCCTCGCGATACTCGACGCGCACGTGGGCATGATAGAACATACGTTCGGGCGGGTGCAGCCGGTCGCGGACGGGATCGCGCGGCTGACCCTGCCGCTCCCGACGCGCCCCGGCCATGTCCACGCGTACCTGTTGGAGGCGCCGGATGGGTGGATGCTCGTGGACACGGGGCTCGCCCTGCCGGAGTCGGAAGCCGCGTTCGCCTCGCTGGCGCGCGACGTGACGCGGATCGTCGTCACGCATTTCCATCCCGACCACGTCGGAGGCGGCGAGCAGGCTGTGGCAGCTACCGAAGCAACCGTGCTTCAGGGCGTGCTCGATTACGAGCAGTGCCTCCACGTCTGGGGCAATCCGGACTGGCCGGAGCGGATCGCGAACTGGTTCCTCCGCCACGGAGTCCCGTCACCCGTCGCAAACGAGCTGATCGAGCAGGGTTCGCGCTATGGCCCCTTCATCCGCTTCGCGCGGGATCCCAAGCCTCTTCGCGAGGGTGATCGCATCGCCGGCTGGGACGTGATCGAGCTGCCCGGTCACGCGGACGGGCACATCTGCCTGCTCCGCGAGGGGGTGCTCGTCGCGGGCGATCACCTGCTGCCGGACATCTCGCCGGCGGTCGGTCTCTACCCCGACAGCCGGCCCGATCCGTTGAGCGACTACCTGGCGTCGCTCGAGCGGACCTCCGAGCTCGACATCCGGCTCGTTTTACCCGGCCACGGCGAGCCCTTCGCAGATGCGGCCGGACGCTGCCGAGAGCTGATCGCGCATCACGAGGATCGCCTGGCGCGCACTCGAGCGCTCCTGCGCGCCGAGCCGCAGTCGGGCTACGAGCTCTCGGTTGCGCTGTTCGGGGCGAACCTGGAGGCGGCCGCGCGGCGGTTTGCGGTCGCCGAGACGCTTTCCCACGCAGAACGGCTCGTCCACACGGGCCTGGCGAAGCGCCACGAAAACGGCCGGATCGTTACCTATACTGATTCGTAGCTTGGACGACGACCGACCGCCGAGTACCTCGGCCCCGAAGGTCGGGGCGTGAGCGACTTCCTCCGCATCATCCTGGTATTCCTGCTCGTGGCGGGGAATGCGTTCTTCGTCGCGGCCGAGTACGCGCTCGTCACGGCACGTCGCACGCGCCTGATGGAGATGGCGCGCGACGGCAGCCTGCGCGCCCGCATCGCGCTGCGGATCATGGATCACCCGGCGCGCTTCATCGGCACCGTGCAGCTCGGCATCACAGCGTTCTCGATCGCGCTCGGCGCAATCGGCGAGCCGCTCGTCGAGCACTTCCTCGAACCGGTGCTCGCAACGACCGTCTCGTTCCTGATCGCGTTCGGGATCGTCACTTACCTGCACGTCACGCTGGGCGAGCTGGTGCCGAAGGCGATCGCGCTGACCAAGAACGAGTCGACCGCACTCTGGGTCGCGCTACCCGTGGAGGCGTTCTACGTCGCGACCTATCCGATTGTCTGGCTCCTCCAGGCGTCGGCAAACCTCTTCACGCGAATGTTCGGGATCGAGCCCGCGCCTGCGGGTGTCGTCGCGCACACGGAAGAGGACATTCGGATGATCGTGTCCGCCGCCGGTGAATCCGGCGTGGTCGAGGACGTCGAGGAGGAGATGATCTACAAGGTCTTCGACTTCGCGGACAAGGAGGTTCACGAGGTCATGGTCCCCCGGCCCGAGGTCGTTGCGATCTCCGTCGACTTGCCTCCCGAGGAGTGCCTACGCGCGGTGATGGAGTCGCCGCACACGCGCTATCCGGCGTATCGCGGCTCGCTCGACGACATCGTCGGCGTCCTGCACGTCCGCGATCTCTTCTCCGCGCTCAACGATCGTGGCATGGCGCAGGTTCGCGTGGAGGACTTGCTCCGTCCCGCTCACTTCGTTCCAGAGACCAAGGATCTGGCTGCTCTGCTCGCCGACTTCCGCCGCACCAAGCAGCACATGGCGATCGTCGTCGACGAATACGGCGCCATGCAGGGGATCGTCACGCTCGAGGATCTGCTCGAAGAGATCGTGGGCGAGATCGAAGACGAGTTCGACCTTCCCGACGAAGCCGTCGAGCGCATCGACGACCAGACGATCCGCATCCACGGCACCTTCCCGGTCGACGACTTCAACGAGCAATTCAAGACCGAGCTGCCGATCGAGGACTACCACACCGTCGGCGGGTTCCTCTTCGGCCTGATCGGGCGCGCTCCGGAGCCGGGGGACGAGGTCGAGCACGACGGCATGACCTTCCGCGTGCTCGAGGTGGACGGCACGAGGATCGAGCGGCTCGAGGTGGAGTTCCGTCCGGAGGAACTCGCAGAGCAGCAGGCGGCCGAAGGGTAAGACTCCCGGCGTCGTCGTGCGCGGGTGGGTTCGGCCCCGGACAAGGAGTATTCTCGTCCAAGGAAGACCGCGTGTACGAGATCTTCACGCACGGCAGGTTCGAGGTCGCGCCGGAGAACGAGGCGGCGTTCGTCGAGGCGTGGTCGGAATTCGCCGCCTGGGCGAGTCAGCGCCCCGGGGCCGGAACATTGCGGCTCGTGCGGGACCTCCGCAATGACGGCCGTTTCGTCAGCTTCGGCCAGTGGGACGACGCCGATGCGATCGCCGCCTGGAAGAGCTCGGCCGAGTTCAAGGAGCGGATCGGCCGCGTCGTGAGTCAGGCGACCGAGTTCGAGCCGACCGAGCTCGTCGCGCTGGTGAGGGTCACCGGTGGTAAGGCTGAGACACTCTCGCCGCCGGCCGGACTCGAGCCGATTCACGCGCCGAGCCAGACAGCTTCTTAACCCGGCTCCACGAGGCCGTTCGTCTGCTCGGCCATTGCGAGATCGCGCTCGGTGATCGCGTTCTGCGCGTGCGTCCACCAGCGCAAGCGCACGCGATTCCAATGGATCTCGACGTCCGGATGGTGATTCGCGGTCTCGGCGGCGCTCCCGACGCGATTCACGAACGCAAGCGCTTCGGCGAAGTCTCGGAAGACGAACTCACGCTCTAACGCGCCGTTAACCTCAGACCAACCGGAGGGTAAATCCACCGACGTAGTATCGACGTAGAACCCGGGACAATCCGACCCAGGAGACCTATGACAGCTATTCGCATCGCCTTGATCGGTCTTGCCGGCGCGCTCTTGCTCGCGCTCCCGGCGACGGCCGGAACCACCGCTACACGGCTGACGGCGACGGTCGGTCCGAGCTTTACGATTTCGCTCAAGAAGGGCACGACGAAGGTAACGCGGCTCAAGGCCGGCGCTTACACGATCGTCGTCCGCGATCGCTCGAACCTGCACAACTTCCACCTGCGCGGGCCGGGCTCGGTCAACAAGAAGACCGGCGTCGCGTTCGTCGGAACGAGGACCTGGACCGTCCGCCTCCGGCCCGGTCGCTACACCTACATCTGCGACCCGCATGCGACCACGATGAGGGGAAGCTTTCGAGTAGTCGCCTGATCCGGGCCGTGTCGACTGGTCGGTTCAGACG
>JBKOXM010000163.1:0-4943 GCA_046724925.1 Actinomycetota bacterium
CTCCCGAACGAGTGCGAGCCGAGCCGCTCGGTGCGCGGCCCCGACAACCACCTCTACCGTGTGGACACCTACATCGTTGCGGCCACGCCGCCCACCGGCCGGGCAACCAAGCTCGTGACTGTCGTCGTCCGCGACTCGCAAAACCTCTCGAAGCCTGCCTTGGCGCGAGTGGCATCGATCTTCGACCAGTCCACTGGCCTTTGATGACTGCCTGGCTCACAACCGCCCCCGTCGACTCGGAATCTCGCGAACGGGAACTGCAGCGCTTCGCGCGATCCAAGGACGCGTAGCGTGGCGGCCTACTCGTACACGGCGATCAACGCCGAGGGCCTCGAGCTCGACGGCGAGATCCATGCGCCCGACCGCGGCTCCGCGCAGGAGCAGCTGCGTATCCGCGGCCTGCTGGCGGTCGATCTGGTGGAGAGACGCGCGAGCGGCGAGGACAGCGCGCGCACCTACTTCAAGGCGGTCAAGCCGAAGTCGCTCCAGATCTTCTCGCGCCAGTTCGCGACGATGATCGAGGCGGGGCTAAACGTCGTCGGCGCGCTCGTCATCCTCGAGGAGCAGACCGAGGACAAGTACCTCGCCGAGATCGTCCGCGAGCTTCGCGCCGACGTCGAGGGCGGGCTGCTGCTCTCCCAGGCGCTCGCCCGCCATCCGAAGGTCTTCAGCCGCCTCTACGTCTCGATGGTCGAGGCGGGCGAAGCGGCGGGAATCCTGGACCAAGTGCTCGACCGCGTTGCGTTCCAGATCGAGAAGGAGACGCAGATCAAGCGTCGTGTGAAGGGCGCGATGATCTATCCGACGATGGTGATGATCTTCGCCACCCTCGTCCTGATCGGGATGCTGATGTTCCTCGTTCCGGTTTTCGTGGACATCTTCGATCAGCTGGGCGGGGAGCTGCCGACGCTGACGCAGTGGGTCGTGAACGCGTCCAACATCCTCCGCAACTGGTGGTTCGTGATCATCCCCGGGATGATCGGGATCGTCGTCGCCTTCCGCCGCTGGAAGAAGACCGAGCAGGGCCGAAAGCTCTGGGACCGGTTCAAGCTCCGCGTCCCGATGAAGATCGGACAAGTCGTTCTCAAGGTGACGATGGCGCGCTTCTCGCGGACGCTGTCGACTCTCGTTGCGGCCGGCGTGGACATCATCAAGGCGCTCGAGATCACCGGCCAGACCGCCGGCAACTGGGTGGTCGAGGAAGCGCTCGCCGGCGTGCGCGCGAAGGTGCACGAAGGCGTCCCGATTGCGCAGCCGCTGCTCGACAACCCCGTCTTCCCGCCGATGGTCTCGCAGATGGTGAAGATCGGTGAGGAGACCGGAGAGCTCGAGAAGATGCTGTCGAAGATCGCCGACTTCTACGAGGACGAGGTCGACGCCTCGATCCAGTCACTGACGTCGATCATCGAGCCGCTGATGATGATCGGCGTCGGGATGATGGTCGGCGTGATCATCATCAGCATGTACCTGCCGATGTTCAAGATGCTCTCGCTGCTCCAGTAACGCCGCCGCCGGCGAGCTCCGACCACAGATCGCATCGCGCCTAAGCTGCCGGGGCCCGCGCGGGCCGAAGGCCACGGCCGGGGTCTCGTTGAAATCTCGAAAGAATCGCTCCTGCCCGCTGCTACACTCAGCCACGCGCGGCGGCGTAGCTCAGTTGGTTAGAGCAGCGGAATCATAATCCGCGTGTCGGAGGTTCGAGTCCTCCCGCCGCTACCTCAGCACGCCCGAGGAAACAAGAAGAAAAACGAGCCATGGCATCCGGAGTCCGAGTCGCAATCACG
Source organism: Actinomycetota bacterium (assembly GCA_046724925.1). Taxonomy (GTDB): domain Bacteria; phylum Actinomycetota; class Thermoleophilia; order Gaiellales; family Gaiellaceae; genus JBKOXM01. Next base: position 1,785 of record JBKOXM010000163.1, read on the forward strand.
CTCGCCTGCACCGAGTGCAAGCGACGCAACTACCAGACGCAGAAGTCGAAGCGGAACAGCCCCGACCGCGTCGAGTTCCGCAAGTACTGCCGCTGGTGCGGCCGTCACACTCCGCATAGGGAAACTCGCTAGTGGCCTCTCGAGCACAGCGCCGCGCGCTTCGTAGGGCGCGCGCGACGGAACAGCAGCAGAAGCAGAGCGGCGGCGTCGCGCAGCGCGCGCGCGCCCGCCAGGCCGCGGTCCGCCCGGCGCAGCAGCCGGGGAAGACGCAGACCGGCCGGCGGGAGACTCCGGTCCGGGGCCGCTTCATTCGCGAGTCCTGGGCGGAGCTCAAGAAGGTCGAGTGGCCGGGGCGCACTCAGGTGATGACCGGCACCGTCGTCGTCGTAATCGCGTGTGCGATCGTGGGTGCCTACCTTTGGATCAACGACCTCGTCTGGAACTGGTTCGTCGAGAACGTGCTGCTCAATCGCTGATGTTCCGCTGGTACGTCATCAACACCTACTCGGGGCACGAGAACAAGGTGAAGACCAATCTCGAGCACCGGATCATGTCCATGAACCAGGCGCCTCGCTTCCGCCGGGTCGTGGTCCCCACCGAGCAGGTGATCGAGACAAAGGACGGCCAGAAGGTTCAGGCCGAGAAGCGCGTCCTGCCCGGTTACGTGCTTGTGAACATGGATCTGAACGACGACGCATGGGCAGTCGTCAAGAACACTCCGGGCGTGACCGGCTTCGTCGGTGCAGGCTCGAAGCCCGTTCCGCTTGCGCAGCCCGAGGTCGATCGCATCCTGCGAACGGGCACCGCGCTCGGCGAGCGGCCGAGGACGCAGGTCGAGTACTCGCTCGGTGAGTCCGTCAAGGTGACGTCCGGCCCGCTCTCCGACTTCGACGGCGAGATCGTCGATGTCAACCCCGACCAGCAGAAGCTGAAGGTGCTCGTCGACATCTTCGAGCGCCAGGTGCCGGTCGAGCTGGGATTCGATCAAGTCAAGAAGATCGACTGAGCGAGCAACTTCGCGATGGCTAAAAAGGTTCTGACTCTGATCAAGCTGCAGATCCCCGGCGGACAGGCCAACCCCGCTCCCCCGGTCGGGCCCGCGCTCGGCCAGCACGGCGTCAACATCATGGAGTTCTGCAAGGCCTTCAACGCGCAGACCGCGCAGGCAGGCGGTCGGATCACACCCGTCGAGATCACGGTCTACGAGGATCGGTCGTTCGACTTCATCACGAAGACGCCCCCGGCCGCCGTCCTGATCAAGGAGGCGCTGAACATCGAGAAGGGCTCCGGCGAGCCCAACCGCGAAAAGGTGGGTCGCCTCACGCGCGATCAGCTGCGCCAGATCGCCGAGATCAAGCTCGAGGATCTGAACGCCCGCGACGTCGAACAGGCGATGAAGGTCGTCGCCGGCACGGCGCGGAGCATGGGAGTTGAAACGGACGTCTGATGGCCACGCATGGCAAGGCATACCGTCAGGCGCGCGCGGAGATCGACCGGGAGCGGCTGTACACCCCGGCCGAGGCCGTCCGGCTGCTGAAGGGCTTTCCGGAGAAGAAGTTCGACGAGACCGTCGAGGTGCACTTCCGACTCGGTCTCAACGTTCGCCATGCCGAGCAGCAGCTGCGCGGCACCCTGATGCTTCCGCACGGCACCGGCCGGTCCGTCCGCATCGCCGTCTTCGCCGAAGGCGACAAGGCTCGTGAGGCCGAGCAAGCCGGAGCGGACGTCGTCGGAACCGCGGATCTCGCCAAGCAGATCGAGGAGGGCTTCGACGACTTCGAGGTCGCGATCGCCACGCCCGACCAGATGAGCGTCGTCGGCAAGCTGGGCCGCATCCTGGGCCCGCGCGGGAAGATGCCGAACCCGAAGACGGGGACGGTCACGAACGACGTGGCGAAGGCGGTACAGGAATCGAAGGCGGGCAAGCTCGAGTACCGCACCGACCGGGGCGCGAACGTCCACGTCTCGATCGGCAAGCGTTCCTTCGACGAGCGCGCCCTGGTCGAGAATTACGCGGCGCTGCTCGACGAGATCCTGCGAGCGAAGCCGGCAGCGGCCAAGGGCCGCTACATCAAGGGCATCACCCTGACCAGTACGATGGAGCCCGGAATACACGTCGATCCCGCGAAGACACGCGGAATCGTGGAAGAGCTGGAGGAGCAACCCGCAGAAGCAGTGACGGCCTGAGTCCGTCGCCAAAGACAGTTGGCAGCCCGAGAGGGCGGAAGTCCAGCCGAGGCGGCCTCGAAGGATCACCTTCCGACGAGAGCCCGCCTGCGTGCGGGCTCGATTCGTGAAGAGGAGGTGATTCGATGAAGAAGAGCGAGAAAGAACGCGTGGTCGCCGAGCTGGCCGAGCGCCTGCGCTCCACCGAGACGCTGATCGTGGCCGACTACCGGGGGCTCTCGGTGACCGAGATCGGTGAGCTCAGGACGAAGCTGCTGGAGCACGGCGCTCGCTTCACGGTCGTCAAGAACACGCTCACGCGCCGAGCAGCCGAGGAAGCGGGCGCAGATTCGCTGCTCGCGCTCCTCGACGGCCCAACGGCTATCGCGTTCCTGGAATCCGACGGGGATCCGGTCGCCGTCGCGAAGGCACTGGGCCAGACGGCTCGCGAGACCCAAGTGCTCGAGGTACGCGGCGGGATGCTGGACGGCAGCGAGATCAGCGCCGCGGACGTCGCGAATCTGGCCAAGCTTCCGCCCGCAGACGTGCTGCGCGCGCAGCTCGTGGGTGCAGTCACGGGTCCGCTGACGACCGTCGTGGGCCTTTTTACCGCGCCGCTTCGCGATCTCGTCGGAGTCCTCGACGCGCGAATTCGCCAACTCCAGGAGCAGGGCGACACGTCGGCCCAGGAAGCTGAGGAAGCTGAGCCGGCGGAGCCCGGCGCGGAGGCCGAGCCTGCCCCGGAGCAAGAGGCGGAGCCGCTCGCTGAGGCGACTCCCGGTGAAGAGACGCCGTCCGCCGAGGATGGCGACGCAGAAGCTCCGGAAACGCCCACCGCGGAGGCGGCCGAGACCGCCGAGGAAGCGGTCGAAGACGCACAAGCAGAAGAAACCGCACAGAACGAGGAACAGGAGGACTAGACCAGATGGCAACCGATACAGCGAAGCTCGTCGAGCAGCTCGGGAAGATGTCGGTTCTCGAGCTCGTCGAGCT
>JBKOXM010000109.1:0-3012 GCA_046724925.1 Actinomycetota bacterium
GCGCCGGGCGAATTCCCCTTCACACGCGGTCCCTACCGGACGATGTACCGCGGGCGGCCGTGGACGATCCGCCAGTATGCGGGCTTCGCCTCGGCCGAGGAGACGAACGCGCGCTTCCGTTACCTTCTCGAGCGCGGGCAGACGGGTCTCTCCGTCGCCTTCGATCTTCCGACCCAGCTCGGCTACGACTCCGACGACCCGCGAGCGGTCGGGGAGGTCGGCCGGACCGGCGTCGCGATCGATTCGATCGCCGACATGGAAATTCTCTTCGACGCCATCCCGCTCGGCGACGTGTCGACCTCGATGACGATCAACGCGCCCGCCGCGCTGCTCCTCCTCTTGTACGAGCTCGTCGCGGAGCGACAGGGCGTCGCCGGCGACCAACTGCGCGGCACCGTCCAGAACGACATCCTCAAGGAGTACGTCGCGCGCGGGAACTACATCTTCCCGCCCAAGCCGTCGATGCGGATCACGACCGATCTGTTCGCCTACTGTGACGAGCGGCTGCCGAAGTGGAACACGATCTCGATCTCCGGGTACCACATCCGCGAGGCGGGCTCGACGGCGGTGCAGGAGCTGGCGTTCACCCTTGCGCACGGGATCGCCTACTGCGAAGCGGCGATCGGGGCGGGCCTCTCGCCGGACGAGTTCGGGGCGCGGCTCTCGTTTTTCTTCAACGCGCACAACCACTTCTTCCAGGAGGTGGCGAAGTTCCGTGCGGCTCGGACGCTGTGGGCGCGGATCATGCGCGATCGCTTCGGCGCGACGAACCCGCGGGCGCAGGCGCTGCGCTTCCACGCTCAGACCGGCGGCTCGACGCTGACCGCGCAGCAGCCGGAGAACAACATCGTCCGGGTGACCGTCCAAGCGCTCTCGGCCGTATGCGGCGGCGCTCAGTCGATCCACACGAACTCGTTCGACGAGGCGTTGGCGCTGCCGACGGAGCGGTCGGCGCGGATCGCGCTGCGAACGCAGCAGATCCTCGCGCACGAGGCGGGCGGGACCGATACCGCCGACCCGCTCGGGGGCGCGTTCTTCCTCGAGGCGCTTACGCGCGAGCTCGAGGAGCGGGCGTCGACGCTAATCGAGCAGATCGACGAGCTCGGCGGCGCAGTCGAGGCGATCGAACAGGGGTTCATCCAGCACGAGATCGAGGAAGCGGCGTTCGAGTACGAGCGCCAGATCGAGGCGGGCGAGAAGGTGATCGTCGGCGTGAACCGTTTCGCTGAGGGCGAGCAGGAGGAGGTGGAGCTGCACCGGCTGGATCCGGAGGCTGAGCGGCGTCAGATCGAGCGGACACAGCGGGTACGGGCTGAGCGGGACGCGGGGGCGGCCGAGGGGGCGCTGGCGCGGGTCCGGGAGGTGGCGCGCGGCGACGGCAATCTGCTCTACCCGATGCGCGAGGCCCTCGCTGCCCGGTGCACGGTCGGCGAGGTGTGCAATGCACTCCGCGAAGAGTTCGGGACCTACGACGCCCACCTGGCCCCGTAGGACACGCGCCCGGGGCCGTCCGCGTGCCTCCCTCCGGCTTCAGCCTAAAGCGGGAAGACGCGCGCGTGTAGCGCGAATCGTGTCCGATGGGACGCGCCCCGAGTAAGCTCAGCCAAATGGCGAAAACCGAGGAGCCGAAGCCCGCCACATCGCCCTCGGAGCCCACCGAGCCCTCGACCCAGGAGAAGCTCGCCGAGCTGGAGCGCCTGCGCGACGAAGCAGTCCACGCCGGAGACGAGCGCTCCGTCGCGCGCCAGCGCGAACGCGGCAAGCTACTCGCCCGCGAGCGCATCGAGAAGCTCCTCGACCCCGGGAGCTTCGTCGAGCTCGATCGCTACGTCCGTCACCGCAACCCCCACTTCGGGATGATGGAACGCCGTCCGTGGGGCGACGCCGTCGTCACCGGCCACGGAACGATCTTCGGCCGGCGCGTCTTCGTGTTCTCGCAGGACTTCACCGTCTTCGGCGGCACGCTCTCGGAGGCATTCGCCGAGAAGATCTGCAAGGTGATGGATTTGGCCCTCAAGTACGGCTGTCCCTTGATCGGGATCAACGACTCAGGCGGCGCGCGTATCCAGGAAGGCGTCGTCTCGCTGGGCGGCTACGCGGAGATCTTCTGGCGCAATGTCCAGGCGTCGGGCGTCATACCGCAGATCAGCCTCGTCATGGGCCCGTGTGCCGGCGGCGCCGTCTACTCGCCGGCCATGACCGACTTCGTGTTCATGGTCAAGGAGAGCTCGTACATGTTCATCACCGGCCCCGAGGTCGTAAAGACGGTCACCGGCGAGGAGGTCACCTTCGAGGAGCTCGGCGGCGCGTCGACCCACGCGGCCAAGTCCGGCGTCGCGCACTTCGCGGCCGACGACGAGGACGCGTGCCTCGAGGACGCTCGCTACCTCCTTTCCTTCCTCCCGCAGAACAACGTCGACCCGCCGCCCTACTTCGAGCCGAGCGATCCAATCGGACGAGAGGACGCCGAGCTCGACCCAATCGTCCCCGACGAGCCGACGAAGCCCTATGACATGCGCGGCGTCATCGAGCGCGTCTTCGACGAGGGCGAGTTCCTCGAGGTGCACCAGCTCTGGGCCGAGAACCTCGTCTGCGGTTTCGCCCGCCTCGGCGGGCATCCCGTCGGCGTCGTCGCGAACAACCCTCGTGCGCTCGCGGGGACGCTCGACATCGACTCCTCGGTCAAAGGCGCGCGCTTCGTTCGCTTCTGCGACGCGTTCAACATTCCGCTGGTCACGTTCGTGGACGTGCCCGGCTTCTTGCCGGGAACCGCACAGGAGTGGGGCGGGATCATCCGCCACGGCGCCAAACTCCTCTACGCCTACTCCGAGGCGACGGTGCCCAAGCTCGCCGTCATCACGCGCAAGGCGTACGGCGGGGCCTACGACGTCATGAGCTCGAAGCACATCCGCGCCGACTTCAACTTCGCATGGCCGACGGCGGAGGTGGCTGTAATGGGGCCCGAGGGCGCGGTCGGGATCGTCTTTCGCAAGGAGATCGAGGAGGCTGAAG
>JBKOXM010000224.1:0-2672 GCA_046724925.1 Actinomycetota bacterium
CCCGATACCAACACCCACAATTCCCGGCGGACACGGTTTTCCGCCGGCGCCGACGATCGACTCGAGCACGAACTGCTTGATCCCCTTCACCCCGTCGGCAGGGGTGCACATCTTCAGGAAGCTCATGTTCTCGGAGCCGGACCCCTTCGGTACGCACTTCACGTCGAGCCCGTCCCAGTCGGCCACGAAGTCCCAGTGGACGATCGGAACGCGATGGCCGATGTTGGGCCCGGTGTTCTCGCGCGTCAGGGTGTGCACCGTGTTCGAGCGCAGCGGATGGTCGAGCGTCGCGCGGGCGGTGCCCTCCCGCAGCGCCTCGTAGATCCGTGCGGGATGAAGCGGGAAGTTCTCGCCGACGCGGCAGTAATAGACGGCGATGCCGGTGTCCTGGCAGACGAGGTTCGCCTGGTCGTCCGCGACCTGGACGTTCTTCAGGATCGTGTTCAGCACCCGCTGGCCGGGAACCGAGGTCTCCCGCTCCGCGGCATCGGCGAGGGCGTCACGCAGATCCTGTGGAATGTCCTTCAGCGCCCAGACGTAGAGGTAGGCGGCCGCGTCCTCGACCGCCTGCTGTAACTCCGCAAAATCTGGCGATTTTGCGGAGGTTTTCTCGATCGTGCTCATGGCGTGTCCTCCGAACTTCCAGGGTGTCGACCGGGGGCCGTTTTAGACCGACGGACCGCCAAAAGGTCCGCGTGCAGACGTCGATCGCACCGCCGCTCCCTCATGTCACTGCCTTTTCCGCGGCTGCCGCCCCCGCGCGCCTCCCGAAGACGGTGCACTCGAGCAGCGAGTTGCCCATCATCCGGTTCCGGCCGTGGGCACCGCCGGCGATCTCGCCACAGGCGTAGAGACCTTCAAGCGTGGTTTGCGAGTCGGCGTCGATCACGAGGCCGCCGTTCTGGTAGTGGAGTACCGGGTAGGTAAAGATCGGCTCCGCCAACGGATCGATCTCCGCCGCACGGTACCGGCGCAGCATGTACGGAAGCGAGATCTCAGCGTCCTCGGGGGAGATCCGGGTCGTGTCCAGATACACGGCCGGCCGCCCGTCGGGTGTCTCGACGCCGTTGCCGCTCTCGACTTCGTCGAAGATCGCCTGCGAAACCGCGTCGCGCGGTCCAAGCGAGTCCGTGAACTCCTGGCGGTCGGCGTTGAGGAGCACGGCACCGTACGCTCGCGTCGTCTCGGGGATCGAGTAGCCCTGCATGTTCGGGGGCCAGGCACCGCCGTTCGGGTGGTACTGCAAGGCGTCGAGGTCGCGGCTCTTCGCGCCGATTGAGAGCGCGATCTGCGTCACCTCACCGGTCGCGCCCGGATGGTTCGTCGACAGCTCGCCGCGCTCCTCCGCTTCCCGCCAGCACCGGCCCCCGGCCGCCAGCACGACCGTTCCGGCGTCGATGAGGACTTCTTCTCCGTCCTTCCGCCGACAGGTCGCGCGCCAGCCGTTGCCCTTCTGTTCGAGCGCGACGAGCGGAGTGTTCGGGAAAGCCTCGCCGCTCGAGCCTTCGTAACTCTCGCGCAGAGCCTTCGTGATCGCGTGGCCGGTTCGATCGCCGACCTGGAGAAGGCGCTTCCGCGTCGCGCCGCCGCAGCGCGCCAGGCGGTAGCCGCCGTTCTCGCGCGTGAACTCGACACCCTGGTCCTCGAGCCAGTGGATCGCGCTCGGCGCCTCGTCGGTCAGGATCTCGACCAGTCGCCGGTCGGCCGTCTCGTGACTCGACGTCCAGACGTCCTCGGCGTGGATCTGAGGCGAATCGTCGTCGCCGAACGCGGCCTGGATGCCGCCCTGGGCTTTCGCCGAATTGCAGGATTGGAGCGAGCCCTTCGTCACGAGCCCTACACGCGCCCCGGCCGCCTCGGCGGACACTGCCGCGGCAAGGCCGGAAGCGCCGCTTCCCACGACGAGCACGTCAAAACGCATGGTCCCCGCCACGGCGCTCGGACCTTACCACGGTCTTGCTAATCGTGCTGATTAGCAATGCTTATTTTGTTCACCAGATCGATCGGAAAAGCTCCGCGATCTCAGCCGGGCTCGCGGCTCGCGGATTCGCGAGCGCTCCCCTCCTCGCCGCCGCTGCCTCCGCGACCTCGTCGAGCTCGTCGGCGGGCACGCCGAAATCCCGCAGCCGGCCGAAGCCCGACAGACGTGCGAGCTCCTCCGCCCGGGCTGCGGGATCCTCGACTCCCATGGCCTCCGCCAGACGACGGAGCGCTCCGTCGGCCACTTGCGCGTTGAACCGCAGCCCCGGTGGCAGGCACAGCGCGTTCATCGCCCCATGCGGCAGCGCGTAGCGCCCGCCGAGCGCCTGAGCCATCGCGTGGGCGAGGCCCAGCCCGGCCGATCCGAGCGCCGCTCCGCCGTGCATGGCTCCTTCGAGCAGCTTCGTCCTGGCCTCCACATCGGTTGGTTGGTCGAGCACGACGGGCAACCAGTCGTCGATCAATGCCGCGCCCGCGAGCGCCTCGCGATCGCCGTCCGGGTTGTGGCCCTCGACGTAGAGCGCCTCCGCGCAATGGGCGAGCGCGTTCATCGCCGTCCCACCCGACTCGGCGCGCGGGAGCGTGAGCGTGAGCTCCGGGTCATACACGATCGCCGCGAGGTGCCCACCGCCGCCGCCCCCTTTGAGGCCGCGTTCCTCGTCGCGGATGCCGAAGGTAGGCGTCCACTCGGC
>JBKOXM010000158.1:0-4096 GCA_046724925.1 Actinomycetota bacterium
CACCTGCTCCGCCCGGTCCCAGCCGGCGAGATCGAGCGCTTCGAGCGCCTTGTTGACGAAATCGAGGGTGTGTCCGCCGTCGAGATAGCGATGATCGGTTGCAGCGGCGTAGAGCATGTCGGCAAGGTCATTCGGGGACGCACCGGCGCGGACAGCGGAAACGAGTGCGCGCTCGGCACCCTCGGCATCGCGAACCTCGGTGAAGCTGCGAAACCAGCGTGCGAGACGCGCCGGTTCCGTCGCTTCACCCGGTAGCGGGTCGAGAGGAAAGCGCGGTGGGTCGCCGACGGAGTCTTCCGCGACGTCGGCAAGGCCGTGGTAGAGCGCGCCTGCACGGTCAGGAAGGTCGAGGCGCGCGACGATGTTCATGAAGCACGTCAGCGTCGTCAGACCGCGGAACCACCCGCCGCCGCGCCGCTCGACGCCGAAGTCGATGCCCTCGCGGAAGATCTCGACACCGGTGGCATCCGCGTCCAGCAGCGCAATCGTCGCTTTCGCGAGCACGAGGTCGATGTCCCGCTCGAGTCCGTCCCGGAGGCGCTCTCGTTGATGCGCGACCGGATCGGCCGCCGGACGGAGATCGACGTAGACGTCGTCGCCCCGGAGCTCGACGGGGAAGCGGCGAAGGTCGTCAGCCCATTGATCGAAGGTGCCGCCGGTGCAGAGGTCGAAGCGCGCGTGGTGCCAGTGACACGTAAGGATCCCGTCGGCAATCGACCCGCGATGGAGAGGAAAACCCATGTGCGGGCAGCGGTTGTCGACGGCGTGAACACTGTCGCCTTCCGAGAACAGGCACAGCACGTGCCCGTCGAGATGCACGACCAGCCTGCCGGCCGAGCGCAGCTCGGCGAGCGATGCCGCCCGTACGAGCGATTCGGTGATCACGGACATGGGCGGAGCCTAAGACTTCAAGTAAGGTTGAAGTCAAGTGGCAGCCGCGGAGCTTACGATTGGTGAGGTTTCCGCCCGCACGGGAGTCGCTTCCTCGGCACTGCGGTTCTACGAGGCGGCCGGCCTGATCTCGTCCCGCCGCACAGAGGGCAACCAACGCCGCTACGAGCGGGCCATGCTCCGCCGGATCGCCTTCATCCAGGCGGGGAAAGCAGCCGGAATCCCGCTCGAGCAGATCCGTGCAGCGCTGGACACCCTGCCCGGGAAGCGATCGCCGCGCCGACGCGACTGGGAACTGCTTTCACGACGCTGGCGAGAGGACCTCGACCGACGGATCGTGACGCTCGAGGCGCTGCGCGACCGTCTGACTGGCTGCATCGGCTGCGGCTGTCTCTCCCTCGACAAGTGCGAGCTGCTGAACCCGGAGGACGAGGCGGCCGAGCTCGGCGCCGGAGCGCACTACCTCCTGCGGGATGCGCCGGCACGGCGCGGCTAGCTCCTGCGGCGGCTAGTCGGAGGGGTAGCGTCCGCACGTCGCGTGTCGCTGCCCGCATCGACGGATGCGGCGCAGCCGGCTCTTTTCGGCGCTTGCGGAAGGGCGTACCCTCGGTTCATGCGGATGACGCCGATCGGGGGTGCTCAACGGCTTGCTCCAGCGCTCTGCGTCGGGCTCATGCTGGCCGCTGCCGCTCCTGTCGCACTCGCCTCGGAGTCCGCGAGGCCGAAGCCGAAGAGATTGCCGCCGGCGACTCTGCACGGCCCGGAGGATCGACTACGGCAGTACCCGACGCCCAAGCTCGCGACGCCCGTCCAGCGGGCGGCGGCGGAAGCGCTGCTGGCCGAACTTCGCGCAGCGGCCGAAGCTTGGCGGCCTCGGCGGAACGCGATCGCCGCAGGCTTCGGCACACGCGCTCGGCCTCACCGCCGCCAGCGGGACCACTCAGTGCTCTACTTCCACGCCGAGCGTCGCGCCTTACGCGCTGCCCGGAGCTACCTCGATCCGCGGCGACCGAAGGCTCTCATCTACGCGGACGCCCCCGGACGTCCGCTTGCGCTCGTCGGTGCGATGTTCAGCGTGCCGCGCGGCGTCAGCGGCCCAACGCCCGGCGGTCCGATCACGCGGTGGCATACGCACAGGGTCTGCGCGAACGGAAGAAACAGAGGCCTCACACCGCTGCGCGACGGATCATGTCCCGCGGGCACTCGTGCGAGGCAGGGCAGCGAGATGCTGCACGTGTGGTTCACGAAGGACTTGCGGAGCGCCTTCGCGATCCATGCACCGAGGCGTGAGCTCTGCGCCGCCGGCCTGCTTCCCCGCGGCCACTGCCGTGCCGCCGGTCTCTTCTGTCCGATTGGTCCGTGAGGGTCGGAGCGCTTCCTAGGGCCGCGAGAGTCGCACCCAGAGGTTGTCGAGCAGGCGCGACACCGGCATGAATTTGGCATAGCCGGCGAGCGTGAAGGCGCCCGCCGCGAAGACTCTCGCGCCCTTGCGGGTCTCGTAGTACGTCATCTCCGCGGTTCGGCCGCGCCCGAGCAGGTTCGGGATCGTCGCGAGCACGAGAGTTCCGGGCGGCGAACGGCTGGTCCGCGCGTCGATCTCGATTCCGAAGCGCCCGAAGCGCGAGCCCCGGCGGAGGCCGGTTCCTTCGAACAGCCAGCGCGCCCTCGACGTGTTGCGCACAACGTACGGCGCCTTTCGGCGCCCGTGGTCGTTCGCGAGGTACTGAACCCCGACGAGCGCGGCCTCGGGACGCCCAACCGCGCGCCACTTGGCTACGCGAGTGAGCACGTGACGACGGCGGTCGACGCGCCAGAAGAAGTTGTTGGCGGACAGGAACATCAAGTTGCCGCCGCGGTCCCGGAAGCCGGAGACGAGGTCGAATTCGCGACGCGTCACGTACTCGTGATGTCCGGGAAAGATGATCAGGTCGTACGCGCGTGCGAGCGAGCGGGCGCTGCCGAACTGGCCGAGATCGGAATCCGAGAGAAAATCGGCACCCCGGTCCTGGCCCTTGCGCTCAGAGCGCGCGAGCCAGTGCAGAAAGTTCAGGTCGTAGGACCGGAAGAACGGCGGCACACCGCGGTCGAGGTATGCGCGGCCGAGCAGCGCCCTTCTACGGCCGCCCGCATACCAGGTGTCGCCGTACCCGTCACCGTCCCCGTCGCGAAAGTTGTAGGCCTGCCAGGTGTACGTCGGCAGGACGACCGCAACGCGATGCTCCCCGCGGCGCCGCGCGCGCACGATGAACGGGGCGAAGCCCGGCTGCGCATGCGCACCGGTCAGCTTGGCGAAGTAGAGCCCGCTCGGCCAGTCGCCGATCCAGATCCGCACGCGTCGCGGTCTATCGCGCCGGTCGGCACGTCTGAGCTCGAAGGTGTCGGTCACAGGCTCGCCGTTCATCGCATCATTCGTCCGCGTCAGGACCCGTTCGACGCCCGAGCGGAACAACTGCAGGCTGAGCACGGGTTCGTCGCTTTCGAGCACGAGCTCGGCCGCGCTCTCGGGCGCGTAGCTCTCATGCCTGAAAGCGGCTTCGATCCCAAGGACGCGAACCACCGGTGTGGCCACCGGCCGCTCGAACCCGTAGCGGCTCACTCGTTGGTCGCTCTCGCGCACGACGAAGCGAACGACGTACGTCCGGGGAGGGATCCGCGCTCGCGGTCGCCAAGGGACAACGTGCAACCCCGGCTCGAGCTCGATTCGACGGTCGAATACGGTTCGTGCCCTGAAGCCCGCGGCGGCGACGATCACGTTTACGCTCGCCTTCCGCGCGAGCCGGAAGCGAATGAGCGCCCGATCGCGATAGCCGTCGCCGTTCGGGCTGATCGTCGCGAGCAGCCTGCGGTCACCCGCGTAGGGTCGCGAGTCAGTGGTCACCTCGAAGCGCACCAGCGCCGCAGTTCGACCGCTGTCAGCGGTCGATGGGCCAGCCGCAAGCGCGGTGGCCAACAGTCCCAGGAGCGCTCTCTGTATGTGTCCCGTTTACACGTCGCATCCGACGTCGCCGGGTGGCACTACCTCCTGCAGGATGACCGCCCGCCGCCGCCAGTGCTCCGCGGCGGCCACCGGCCCGCCAGCCGGAGCGGTAGCGTCCGCGCGTATGGAGACCGAGGCTGAACGCGAGCAGCGCGTTACGTCGCTCGAGCTCTTCTTCGACCTCGTCTTCGTCTTTGCGCTCACGCAGGTCACCGGTCTTCTATCCGC
>JBKOXM010000059.1:0-7617 GCA_046724925.1 Actinomycetota bacterium
GCTTGACGCCGGTCATCCGGCCGATCCAGCCGACGGTGAATCGATCCGGAGGGATTCCCATCAGCCGTCTCGCCTCGACACCGCCGTTCCGGTCGGGCTGCACGCGCTCCTCCAGCCCGATGCCCAGCCGCACGACGGCGAACTTCTCCCGCGGAGCGACTCCCAGCGCCACCAGGTCGTCACGGACCTCCGGGCTCACGGCGACAAGTGCGGTCGAGACTCGCGCGAGCCACCGTTCGAGCAGCCGAAAGCCGGCCGTCTGGATCGGATCGAAATAGCCGCGAAGGACGTGTCCGTGGAACGTGTGCACGATGATCGGCGGGCGCGCGTCGCCCGCGAGCAGCGCTGCGAACCGGCCGACGGCGCCTGCTTTCGCGGTGTGCGTGTGCAGGATGTGAGGCCGCTCGCGGCGGATCAGCTGCGCCAGCCTCATCGCCGCCGCCGCGTCGCGAAAGGGCGCGATCTCACGGTGGAGCGCTTCGATCTTGACGACCTCGACGCCGAGCTCTTCGGCGACGAACGCCATCGAGTCCTCGCCGCGTGCGAGGCTCCCGGCGACCAACGTCGTCTGGTAGCCGCGTTCCGCGAGGCCGGCGGAAAGGTAGGCGACGTGAAGCGCCGGCCCGCCCATGTTCAGGCGGGCGATCACCCTCAGGACCCTGATCGGGTCAGACCGCGACACGGTCGAGCAGAAAGTCCGCGGTCAAGCGGAGGCCCTCCTCGAAGCCGATGCGCGGCTCGTAGCCGAGAAGCGCATGGGCGGCGGAGATGTCGGCCCAGGATTCGCGAATGTCGCCCGGTCGCGGCGGAAGGAACTCCCGCTCCACCGGACGGTCGAGCAAGCGGCCGAGGGCGTCCGCGAGCTCGTTGATCGTGTGCGATCCGCCGGCTGCAACGTTCAGCACTCGCCCGCTGATGCCCTCCGCTTCGGCGGCGAGCAGATTCGCCTCCACGACGTTCGAGACGAACGTGAAGTCGCGCGACTGCTCTCCGTCGCCCTCGACCGGCACCGGTTCGCCGGCGGCAACGGCAGCGATGAACTTCGGCACGACGGCGGCGTACTGCGACGCCGGGTTCTGGCGGGGACCGAAGACGTTGAAGTACCGCAGCGCGACCGTCTCGATCGCGTAGACCCGGCTGAAGCTGACGCAGTAGCGCTCGGCGGCGAGCTTGGCGACACCGTACGGCGCGTCGGGGTCCGGTGACGCGTCCTCGCGGCGCGGAAGCCCGCCCGAGTTCCCGTAGACGGAGGAAGACGAAGCAAAGACCACGCGGCGCACGCCTTCGTCTCTCGCCGCCAGGAGGACGTTGAGCGTGCCCTCGACGTTGACCGCACCCGTGGTGAGCGGATCCTGGACGGAGCGCGGCACGGACGGGAGCGCGCCGAGGTGGAAGACGAGCTCGACGCCGCGGGTGGCGTTGTGCACGCGCTCGTAGCTTCGCAGTTCGCCCTCGACGATCTCGACCTCGTCGTCCAGTCCATCGAGGTTGTCGCGCAGGCCGGTCGAGAAGTTGTCGAGCAGGCGCACGTCGTCCCCACGCTCGAGCAGGGCGCGCGTGAGGTTCGAGCCGATGAAGCCTGCCCCTCCGGTGACGAGGACTCTCAAACGGGCGCCTCCGCCATGACGTGATAGTTCGCGTGCAGCGTGCCGGGCCCTGTCCCGCGCAAGCGGTCCGATGAGCGGTCGATGGCGCTGCCGAAGGCGTTGAGTCCGCGCACGAAGGGGCCGCCGAGCCTCCGGGCGTGCAGGGCCTTCGCGATCAGGTCGACGTAGGTGGCGATCAGAAGTGCGAGCGTAGCGGTCGTCCCCGTCGCCGGGCGTACGCTCAGGCGCTCCCAGTCGCCGTTGGTCGAGAAGAGCCGCTCGAGGCCGGCATGCGTCCAGCGCCAGAGGTCTTGCGGCGCCGGGTGATAGACCTGGACCCCGTGCGTGGCGGCGAGGACGCGGCCGCCCGGCGCCACGACCCGACGCAACTCGCGCACGCCCTGTGCAGGGTCGTCGCAGTGCTCAAGCACCTGCAGGCAGAGGACGAGGTCGAAGCTGGCGTCTGCGACCGGTAACTCCTCGATCCGACCTTCCAGCTCCGCGGCCGGGTTGCCCGGCAGGTCGACGCCGACGTACTCAGCCGTGTACGGCTCGAAGAACGGGTAGTACGGCTTCACGCCGCAGCCGACGTCGAGCACGCGGTAGGGCCCGCGAGCCGCATGCATCGCGCGAGCTTCCTCCTCGATCCACGTGGACAAAGGCTTGAGGAGTGCGTAGCTTGGCGAGGCCCGGCTCGGGTCGCGCCGTGCGGGAGCCGGCCAGTCCTTACGGGCGCTCACCGACCTCCCATCCCACCACCACCGCCGCCGCCAGGCCGATGCCGAGCCATTGGAGCGCGGCCAAAGGGATGCCGGCCACGAGGCCGAGCCCCAGCCAAACCCCCATTGTCACGAGGAGCCACAGGATCGGGAGGAGTGCGAACGGAGCCCACGTCGGAGGCGCGCGCGCGAACGACCGCGCCGCGAGCGCGATCGCGACGACGAAGAGCGAGCAAAAGAGCAGGAGCCCGGCGAGGCCGAGATCGGCGGCGGCCTGGAGGTAGGCGTTCTGGACGCCCCACGCGTGCTCAGGGGACGGAAAACCGAGGTCTGGCACATTCGGAAAGCGGTCGTGTGCGTCGGCGAGGTAGGGCGAGTAGGAGTCCTCCTCCGACGTGCCTTGCCAGCCGACGCCGATCCACGGGTGGTCGGCGAATGTCCGCGTCCCGATGTACGCGAGGACTGCACGCTGGCGGTAGCTGTCGCTCTCGACGCGCTCCGATTGCTCGACGTCGACGCCGAGGGCTTCGAGCGCCGGCCTGAAATCCACGCTCCGCATCGCGAGCGTCCCGAGGGTGACCGCGGCCGCGAGGCCGGCCAGCGCGCTGAGACGCCCCAGCGTCAGCGAGCCTCGCCGAGCCGCGAGAAGCGCTGCTGCAAACGCGGCCGCGACGGCGCCGAGCGACCCCGCGGCGGCTCCCGCAAGCGTCAGACCGAGCGTTCCGGTGACCGAGGCGACTGCGACCGTGGCCCGGTCGCGGCCACGCTCGAGCGAGGCGACCGCGATCAGGGCGAGCGCAACCCCGAGCGCGGCCCCCGAGAGCGCAGCGAAGTCGTGGATGCCGACGAACGAGGGCTCGCGGTGAGCGGGCCGGCGGCCGCCCTCAGGGTCGTCGACCACGCCGAAGAACTGGAGGATCCCGAAGCTCGTTGCGACGACGCTCGTGGCGAGCAACGAGCCGACCAGTAGGCGCAACTCGCCCAGCCGGCGGGCCAGTAACGGGACTGCCACGGCGAGCAGCGCGTACTCCCCGTACTTGGCGGCCGTGACAGCGTGCTTCGCGAACCGATACCCGTCGGTCACGACGGTGCCGTAGAACGTGGCCAGCAGGATCCAGAGCAGAAACGCGCCGGCGACCGCGTACAACCACCGCGCGCGACGTAGGACGGCGACTCCTTCCCGCATGAGCGTCGCAAGGGCGGCCGCGCCGACAACGAGCACGGCCACGTCGGCGAGGTAGATCGTGACCGTCGTCGAAGCGAGCGAGAACGACCAGGAGGGCTGGTAGGTCTCGTGCACGAAGAGGATCGGGACAGAGACGGCGAGGAGCACGGCGCCGGGCGAGACGAGCGTTCCAAGGTCCGTCCGACGGCGCCGGGATTGGGCGGCGGAGAGCGATCGGGCCGCCAAGAGCCGCCACTATACTGGCCGCGAGTGATGCGCTCGCGGCTTGTTTGGCGCCGCTCAGCGACTGCGCTCGGGATCTACGGCTCGACGGCGTTGGGTGTGCTGGGGTCGATCGTCGCCGCCCGTGTCCTGGGGCCGGCCGACTTCGGCCGCTTCGCGCTCGTCGTCGCGACGGTCGGCCTCTTCCAGCTTCTTCTCGACCTGACCAGCGAGGAGGCGTTGGTCAAGTACGGCTTCCGGTACGCCGCGCGGCAGGAGTGGGGGCGCTTTCGCCGCCTGTTCGCGGTCACGCTCGGCTTGAAGACGGCGGGGGCCACGATCGCGGCGCTCGTCGTCCTGATGCTGGCGCCGTTCAGCTCGAGCCTCTTCGGCACGGAGGGGCTCGCCGCCCCGCTCGCGCTTGCGGCGATCCTCCCCCTCCTGTACTCGATCGAAGGGATCGCCGCGTCCGCGCTGATCCTCCGCGAACGCTACGACGTGCGCGCGGCCTTCCTGTTCCTTTCGATGGCGCTGCGGCTGATCGCGATTGTGATCGCGACGCCGTTCGGGGTCACGGCAACCATCGCCGCGCTCGTAACCGGGCAGACAGTGTCGACGCTTGCCATCGCCGCCGTCGGCTTCTCCGCCTTCCGTCGCTTCCCGCACGCGCAGTCGGTGCCGCTTGCCGAGCATCGCTCGGAGGTAGTTCGGTTCGTGCTCCAGTCGAGCGCCGGAACCGGACTCGTCTCGCTCCGCTCCTTCATCTCGCCGCTCTTGCTCGGGATCGTCAGTGACGTGCGCCAGGTCGGCTACTTTCGGGCAGCCCAGTCGCCGCAGCAGGGGTTTGCGGCGCTCTCGTCTCCAGTGCGTCTCATCCTCCTGACCGAGCAGACGCGTGACTGGGAGCACGGCCGTCCGGAGGCGGTGTTCGAGGGCCTGCGGCGCTACGTGATCGGATCGGCGGCGCTGATGGCCGTCGTGATCGTGCCGCTCTGGCTGCTGATGCCCTGGCTGATCGAAGTCATCCTGCCGGACTACACAGCCGCTACGGACGCCGCCAGGGTGATCCTGATCGCGGCGGCGATTCAACTGGTGTACGGCTGGTCGAAATCGCTGCCGGTCTCGATCGGACGGCCCAACCTGCGCATCCTGGCGCATGGCGTCGAAACGCTGGTGCTGGTCCCGCTCGTGCTCGTGCTGGGCAGTGAGTGGGGCGCGACAGGCGCGGCCGCAGCCGTCCTCGCCTCGACCCTTGCCTTCGCGGCCGTCTGGACGATCCTCGTGCTTCGCCTGCGAAAGGAGCCGCTTCCTCTCACGCCCCTCGGAGTGCCGTCACCAGCGCAGGAGGGCGTCGCTTGAACGTCCTGATCGTCTCCGGCATCTGGCCGCCCGACGTCGGTGGGCCGGCGAGCCATGCGCCGGAGGCCGCAGTCGAGCTTCGGGCGCGCGGCCACGGCGTCGAGGTCGTGACCACCGCCGACGCTGCGCCGGCGCCCGAGCCGTACGCCGTGCACTGGGTGTCGCGGCGTATCCCGGTTGGACTGCGCCACCTGGCCACCGCCCGACGCATCGCCGGCGCGGCTCGTAGAGCCGACGTCGTGTATGCGACCGGAATGCTCGGGCGCAGCGGGCTCGGCGCTTCGCTCGCGCGGACACCCCTTGTCTTCAAGCTCACCTCCGACCCGGTCTTCGAGCGGTCGCTGAGGTACGGACTCACCGGCGGCAGCCTCGAAGACTTCCAGCGTCAGGGCGGAGCTCGCATTGCCACTCTGCGCCGCGCCCGTGATTGGTCGCTCCGGCGAACAGCTCACCTTGTGTGTCCAAGCGAGTCCTTGCGTCAGCTCGCGATCGGATGGGGCCTTGCCCCCGAGCGCGTGACGGTGCTGCCGAACCCCGTATCCCCGCCTGCGCTCCACGACCGCGAGGAGCTGCGCCGCCGCCACGGAGTCGAGGGCCCGACGCTCGCGTTCGCGGGCCGCCTCGCGCCGCAGAAGTCGCTCGACGTCGCACTGCGCGCGCTGGCCCGCTCAGACGGTGTCTCGCTCGTCCTCGCCGGCGACGGGCCGGAAGGCGAGCAGCTCCGGCGGCTGGCGGATGAGCTCACGCTGGACGGGCGGGCGCGCTTCGTCGGGCCGCAGCCGCGTCAGGCGGTGTTCGAGCTCTTGCGGGCGGCCGACGCGGCCCTCTTGTCCTCGAGCTGGGAGAACTTCCCCCACATGCTGGTCGAGGCGCTCTCGGTCGGGACGCCGGTAGTCGCAACGGCTGCCGGCGGGGTGTCCGAGATCGTGGTCGACGGCCGAAACGGCCTGCTCGTGCCCCCGCATGATCCAGAGGCGCTCGCCGCCGCGATCCAGCGGTTCTTCGCCGACGACGTGCTGCGGGGGCGGCTGCGAGAGGGCGCCGCGAGCTCGGTCGCCCAGTTCGCGCCGCAGCGGATCTACGATCGGCTCGAGGAGATCCTGGTCGCCGCCGCGAGATGAAGCCTCGGCTGTTGATCGTCGGGCGAACGCGCTACCGGCTCCCGCTCGCGCCGAGCCTCGAGCGCAAGTTCGACGCGCTTCGCGACGTCTTCGACGTGCGCGTGCTCGGAAGCGGCGCCGACGGGTCAGCTGCGCGCGACGAGACATTTCGGCTGGTCAAGCCGTTCCGGCCCCGCATACTCGACGGGCTCGCCTTCCACCTGGGACTGCCGCTGCGCGTGGCGCGAGAGCTGCGGCGGTTCCAGCCCGACGCGGTCGTCACGCAGGGAGCGCACGAAGGCGCCGCCGCACTTCTCGGGCGCGCGCTGGCGCGAAGCGACGCCCGCGTCGTGCTCGACGTGCACGGCGACTGGCGCACAGCAACCCGTCTGTACGGCTCACCTGCGCGACGCCTGCTCAGCCCCGTCGCCGACACGATCGCGGGATACGCAGTCCGGCACGCGGACGCTGTCCGAACCGTGTCGGACTTCACGACGGGCGTCGTGCGCGATGCGGGCGTCGAACCGACGGCGGTCTTTCCGGCATTCATGGATCTCGAGCCGTTTCTCGAGCGCCCGCCGGCGCCGCTGCCGGACCGGCCGACGGCGCTCTTCGTCGGCGTGCTCGAGCGCTACAAGAACGTCGACGGCCTCGTCGAGGCCTGGAGGCGCGTGGCCGGGCGCGTTCCGCAGGCTGAGCTCCGCATCGTCGGCAAGGGCTCGCTGACCGGCCTCGTCGACGGGCTCGTGCAGGAGTTGCCCAAGCAGGCCACCTGGATTCGGGAGCTGTCCACCAGCGAGGTCGCGCTCGAGCTCGATCGAGCGACGTGCCTGGTGCTCCCTTCCCGCCGGGAGGGCATGGGGCGCGTGATCGTGGAGGCGTTCTGTCGCGGTCGGCCTGTGATCGGCACGCGCGCCGGCGGGATTCCAGACCTCGTCCGAAACGACGAGAACGGGCTGCTCGTCGAACCCGGCTCGAGCGACGCGCTCGTGGAAGCCCTCGTCTCGATGCTGTCGGAACACGAGCTGGCCGAGCGCCTTGCGGCGGGTGCGCGCGCGAGCGCGGAGTACTGGATCGCAACTCCCGAGACCTACGCGAGCCGTCTCCGCGAGGTCGTCGATCGGGCTCTGGAGACGTCGGCACGAAATGCGCAGCCTGCTCGGCAACACCGCCGCCTAGACTGACCAGGATGCAGGCCGAACGCGCGAAACAGCTGCTGAAAAACGGCGTGTACCGGACGATCGGCGAGACGACCGCCGGCCTTCGGGTCAATGGCGAGGGCGAGCGGGAGCTGCGCGTGTTGATGTACCACAAGGTCAACGACCACCCCGGAAACCCGCTCTCGGTGCCGACCGGCCTCTTCGACGAGCAGATGTCCGCGGTGCGGGAGCTGGGCTACCAGGTCGTCGACCTCGCAGCCGTGCTCGACCACTACGGAGCGGGAGCGCCCCTCCCTCCGAGAGCAG
>JBKOXM010000179.1:0-9452 GCA_046724925.1 Actinomycetota bacterium
GGCGAGGCTGGTGGACCGCGTTCGCGGCTCCGACCGCTTCGTGCCGGAGCGGTCGCGCGCGCCAGCTTGGCGAGGACCTCGTGGCTCGCCGGGCACCCTGAGTACTACCCACGGTTCGGGTTCGTCCCTGCGCACACCCTCGGTATCGAGCCGCCGGGTGACTTCCCCGACGACGCGTGGATGGCGCTTCGCCTCGCACCCCTCCTCGCGCGGAGCGCCCGCGTCTCCTATCCGCCCGCATTCGACAAGGTCACCGAAACGCCCCGAATAGACTGACCGCCGTGGACTTCTCGCTCACCGACGAGCAACGCCTGACGCAGGAAACCGTCCGCGCCTTCGTCGAAGAGCGCGTTCTTCCGAACGCGATCGAGAACGACATCAACCATCACCTCGACATGTCAGTGATCGAGGGAATGGCCGAGCTCGGCCTCCTCGGCATGGTGATCCCGGAGGACTACGGCGGCGCCGGCCTCGATTTCGTCTCCGAGGCGCTCGCCTGCGAGGAGATCGAGCGGGGCGAAGCCGCTTTCCGCACGCTGATCTCGGTCCATGTCGGCCTCAACTCGCTCGCGCTGTTGCGGTACGCGAGCGAGGATCAGAAGCAGCGGTACCTCGTTCCGCAGGCGAAGGGCGAGAAGATCGGCTGCTTCGGACTGACCGAACCCGCCGCCGGTTCCGATGTCGCTTCGATGCTGACGACCGCCCGGCGTGAAGGCGACTCGTTCGTCCTCAACGGCCAGAAGAACTGGATCTCCTACGCAAGGGTGGCCGACCACCAGCTCGTCTTCGCGAAGACCGACCCGTCCGCGAAGCACAAGGGCATCTCGGCCTTCATCGTCGACCGGGAGTGGCCCGGAGTCTCGACGGCCGAGACCGAGCACAAGCTCGGCGTCTGGGCTGGCTCGACCGGCGAGCTGTTCTTCGAGAACGTCGAAGTGCCGGCGGAGAACCTCGTCGGAGAGGAGGGACAGGGCTTCGAGATCGCGATGTACGGCCTCGACCAGGGGCGCTTCACGGTCGCCGCCGGAGCCTGTGGGGTGATCCGCGCCTGCCTGGAGCGATCGGTCGAGTATGCCCGGGAACGGCAGACGTTCGGCCAGCCGATCGGCCGCAACCAGTTCGTCCAGGACATGATCGCCGAGATGGTTCTCGGCTACGAGACGTCGAAGCTGCTGGTGATGCAGGCCGCGTGGATGAAGGACGAGGGCGTTCGCAACACGCGCGAGACTTCACTGGCCAAGTGGCACGCGACGGAGTCCGCGTTCAGGGCCGCGCACCTCGCTATCCAAGTGCACGGCGCTTACGGCTACTCGGCCGAGTACGGGATCGAGCGCTACTTCCGGAATGCGAGGGCGCCGATCATCTACGAAGGCACCACGCAGATCCACAAGATGATGCAGGCCGAGCATGCGCTTGGATACCGGTCGCTGAACGGGCGCGACGGCGACGTCTCGCCGATCGCGGCCTGGGGGCCCGCTCTCCTCGCGCGTGAGCCGCGGCCGGTCGGGACGCGGGCCTGAGCTTCGGCTCGCACGCGTTCCCGCTTGCATAACGGCACCGCGAGGAGGAAGATCCCAGCTGTGATCAAGCTAAATCAAGAACCACGGCCAGAGCCGCCTGACGAGCCGGAGGGCGGCGACGACGGGGGCGGCGGGGGCGGCGGCGAGCCGCGCCCGGAGCCACCCGATCGGGCCTAAAACCTAGGCCGAAGGCGCGAGCAGCGCCTCGGCCCGCCGCGCGTACGCGCTCGCCTCGACGCTGCGGAAGAACGAGAGGGCCGCTCGGCGTTCGCCCTCGGTTTCGCTGCGCCTTCCGTCCGCGGCTGCCCGCTCGGCCGCGAGCAGCCTTGCATACGCCTCGTCCGGCAGCGATCCGATCTCCGCAAACAGCGATGCAGCTCGTCCAGGATCGCCCGAGGCAAGGGCAGAGCCTGCTTCGAGCCAGCGCGTGCGCCTGCCCTCGCCGGCCACGATGTCCGGGCGGCCGAGCGCGGCGGCCAGCACGGCCGCATCCGACACGGCAAGAGCCGAGATGTTGCCGCTGTCCTCGGCCTCTGTCATCAGCTCTTCCAAGGCAACGCCGGCCTGCTCGGTGTCGCCCGTCTCCGCGGCCACGCGTCCGCTGAAAGCCAGCGCCGGGTGGAGCAGCTGTGGGTCGGGGGCCGCATGCGCGCGCTCCAGCGCGCGCGCGGCGTCCTCTTGCGCCTGGCTCGTGTTACCGCGGGCGAGGTGGATCCTGCCGCGCATGACGCGGCAGAAGCTCTCGAGGTAATGAGGAGCTCCCTCGCTCGACGCCGCCACGAAGGCGTCTGCGGCCTCGAGGGCCTCCCCCCACCTTCCGGCCCAGTACAACGCACCGACGAGCTCGCCCTCCAGCCAGCGCAGATAGCGGCGGATGCCGAATCGCTCGGCGAGCACCCGCGCCCGCGCATGCAATTCGGCGCGTCTTCGCAAGTCGCCTGAGTCCTCAGCCCTTCCGGCCAGACGCATGTAGGACAGCACCGAGGCGGGACTGCCCAGTCGGTCCGCGATCTCGACGCTCCGCTCGAGATCGGCGATGCCGTCGGGATCGCCGGCGGCTGCCCGAGCACCACCCGCCGTCGCGAGGGCGCCGGCGTGAATGTCCTCCAGTCCGAGGGACTTCGCGATTTCGATGGCGTCTTGCGCCACTTGCACGGCCGACTCGTGGTCGCCCGCCTGGAGGTGACGGCTCGCGAGCGTCTGCAGCACGTAGGCCTTGGCGTCCGACGGAGGAGCGTCTGCGATCAGTGTGGCCGCCCGCCGGATGTGCTCGTCGGCCTCATCCTGCTCGCCCCGCGACGTCGCGAGGCTATAGAGCATGACCTCTGCCTTCGCGGCGGTCTCCGCGTCGCCCTGGGCCAGCAACGGGTCACGCGCCGCGGCCAGCTCGTCGGCGCCCTCGGCGGTCGCCTGGAAGCGCGCGCGCCCCAGGCGAAACAGGAGCATCGGACGGTCGCGGTCGCCGTCGGCCGTGAGGTCGAGCGCCCCCTTGTAGAAGCGCGCGGCGTTCGCGAATGCGTTCAACCCGAACGCTCGGTCGCCGGCGTCGCCGAGAGCCACCCGCGCGCGGTCCGCGAACTCGCTCGTGTCCTGGCCCGCAGCCCGTGCGAACTCGAGCGCGGACAGATAGTGGTGAGCGACCATCTCTGCGAAGTCCTCGGGCCGAGCAAGCGAGTCGAGCCACTCGGCCGCCAGACAGTGCTTTTGCGCGCGCTGTGCCCGCGGAATCTGGGCGTACGACACTTCTCGCACGAGTGCGTGCAGGAAGGCGTACTGGCGCTCCCCGGCGACCGCGGAGTCGCGCTGGCGGCGGACGAAGTCCTTGAGCTCGAGCGCGTGCAGGCGCTCCTCGATCGTCTCTGAGGGCTCCTCTGCCATGCCGCTGAGGGCCCCGACCCAGAAGCCACGACCCACGACGGCGGCATCATGGAGCAGGTTCTTCTGGTCAGGCGGCAGGGTGTCCAGACGCGACGCGATGATCGCCTGTACCGACTCCGGCAGAGGGAGGTCTCTCGCGTCGACCTCCGCTCCGTCCAGCAGGCCGCGATCGCCGAGCATGCGGGCGTACTCCTCCGCGTAAAGCGGATTGCCCTCGGAGCGTTCGAGCAGCGCCTCGTGGATCTTCTCCGGGAGGCGAGCGCGACGCAGGAGGAAAGCGACCAAGCGGCCGGTCTCCTCCCCGGACAGCGGCGAGAGCGCGATCGTGGCCGCATTGCGCTTGCCTCCGCCCCATTCGGGCCGCCGCTCGAGCAGCTCCGGCCGCGCCGTTCCGACGATGAGGAGCGGCACGCCCTGGGCCCAGTCAGCGAGGTAGTTGACGAAGTCGAGCAGGCCGTCGTCCGCCCAATGCAAGTCCTCGAAGAGAAGCACGAGCAAGCCGCGTTCCGCCAGCGCCTCGAGGAATCGCCGCCAGGCCGCGAACGACTCGTCCTGGCTCTCGACCTGAGGGGCGGAGTCGATCCCGACGCCCGTGAGCGGCCTCAGGTGGCCCTCGACCCATGTAGCCTCGCTCCGCGGCAAGAGCGCCTGTAACGAGCGGGAGAGCTTGGCGGCCGCGTCTTCGGCCTCGTCCGTCTCGACGATGCCGGCCTCGGCCTTGACCATCTCGCCCAGCGCCCAGAAGCTGACGCCGTCCCCGTAGGGCAGGCAGCGACCGCGGCGCCACGCGACGACCGCCGGCTCCCGCTCGAGTGCGGTCATCAACTCCCAGACGAGACGGCTCTTGCCGATCCCCGGCACGCCCGTGAGCGTCAGCAGCTGAACCGAGCTCTCGCGGCGGACCCGCGCGAGCGTGTCGACGAGCAGGCTCAGTTCATCGCGGCGGCCGACGAAGGGCGCGAGGCCCGGCCCGATGTAGGCGGGCCGAAGCGGCGCCAGGGCGCGCACCGCCTCCCAGATGCGGATCGGCGCAGCCTTGCCTTTCGCCGCGATCAGCTGATCGTCCCCGTACTCGATTGCGTTCCTCGTGGCGCGGAAGGTCTGCTCGCCGACGACGACTCCGTTCGGAGGCGCCGCCTCCTGCATGCGGAAGGCGGTGTGGACGACGTCGCCGGCCGCCATTCCTTCGCCCTCACCGAGCCGCGCTCCGAGCGCGATGACCGCCTCGCCGGTGTTGACGGCGATGCGGACGTGGAGGTCGAGCTCAGGGTCGAGCGCGCCGGACTCGACGATGGCATCCCGAATCGCGAGCGCGGCGCGAACGGCTCGCTCCGGATCGTCCTCGTGGGCCACGGGTGCGCCGAAGAGGGCCATCACCGCGTCGCCGATGAACTTCTCGAAGGTGCCGCCGAACCGCTCCAGCTCCCCGCGAACGCGGGCGAAGTACGGCTGGATCACTGCCTGGACGTCCTCCGGATCGCGCTGCTCGGTGAACGACGTCGAGCCGGCGAGATCGACGAAGAGCACTGTCACGACCTTCCGCTCGAAGCCCTCGGACGGGGGACCTTCGACAGGAGTGCCGCAGGCAGGGCAGAACCGCGCCTCAGGCGGCAGTTCTGTCGAGCACACGCGGCAGACGGCCATTTCGGCCAGGATAAGCCGTTCGAGGCCGCTCAGCTAGCCGAAATCGGGCTTGACGCGACGCGTTCGCGGCGTCTGAACGGACCCGTCGAGGCGTAAAACTCGACCGCCAAGGCTCTCAGTCCTCGCCGTGGTAGTAGTCGACATTGGCGCTTCGCGGCGCCATCAGGCGGTCGTCGTTGCCCAGCCCGGGCCAGACGCCGATCTTGTCGCTGTCCGGATAGACGGCGACCGAGGGCTCGTGCATCGTCGAGAGGATCAGGACGCGGACCAGCTCGTCGCTGCGGTTGATCACCTGATGCGCACCGGCAGGGCCCTCCCTGAAGCAAACGGTGTCTCCCGGCTCGAGCTCCTGCTCGCCCTCCGGCGTGCGCAGCGTCGGCCGGCCCGCGATGCAGATGAGCCACTCCTCGTTCCCGTACTCGTAGTGGTACGGGAAGCTCTTCTGTCCGGGCGGAAGCTCGTACAGGCTCCCGCCGATCTTCTCGGCGCCGATCCGGTCGCCCACTGTGGCCGCCTCCCAGGTGTAGCCGGGATGCTCGCGCTTGCGGCCGGGATCCCAGTCGTCGCCGAAGAGATTGAACGAGCTTCCCGGCACGCCGGCGAGTCTATGTCGGTTGGGCGGGCTTGAAGGCCATCACGGTGGTGCCGTGCGCTCCGAACTTCACCGCCTTGCGCCGCGTGTCTTCGAACTTCGAGCGAGCGTAGGTCGCGACGAGATTGCCCGATTCGATCCGCTCGAATCCGTGACGCTCCAGCAGCTTCGCGTACTCCGCCTCCAGCAGAGCCCCGGCAATTCAGCCGGTCCAGAGATCGATGTTCCGCCGGCCTTCCTCGCTGACCGGATTTTGAATCGTCACGTCCGCGACCTGGATCCGCCCTCCGGGCGCGAGCACGCGGTGCAGCTCCGAGAAGACGGCGTCCTTGTCCGGGATGAGGTCGATGACCCCGTTCGAGATCACGACGTTGAAGCTCGAGTCGGGAAACGGGAGGTGCTCGGCCTCCGCCTCCACGAAGTCGACGTTGCCGGCACCCATCTCCGCTGCCGAAGCCCGCGCTTTCGCGAGCATCTCCGGCGTCATGTCGATCCCGACGACGTGGCCGTCTGCGCCGACCATCTGTGCGGCGACGAGCGAGTCCGTTCCCGCTCCACAGCCCAGATCGAGAACACGCTCACCGGATTCGAGCCGACGGAGCGAGAAGGGATTTGCGACGCCGGCAAACGACTCGGCTGACGACTCCGGAACGCCGGCGAGCTCGGCCGGATAGTCGAGGTCCTGTGCCCACGCCCGGCCCGTCGGAAAGATGAAGTCCTTGTCGGGTTCCTCAGAGACCGACGCATACGTCTTCTTGATCTCGGACTTCAGGAGATCTACGTCGATCGCGATGTCCGTTGCCATCTCCTCACCTCCAACAGTGAACGACTAGAGAAGCTCCGCGATCAGAGCAGCAGCCCTCGCGGCTCCGTCGGTCTCGACGGGCCGGTAGTCGACCTCGCGGCCGATCTCGTCGGCGACGGCGGCGGCGATGATGTCCGGTGTCGCCTCGTCGAAGTCCATGCAGCGGCCCGAGCCGTAGCGGGCGAGCCGGTGCCGGACGTGGAAGTTTTGCTCGAAGTGGTGGCGCAGCGGAAAGTAGAGGAACGGCCGGCGGTTCGCCGTCAGCTCCATCGTGGTCGTCAGCCCGCCTTGGACGACCGCGAGGTCGCACGCGGCCAAGTGTCGGTAGAGCTCGTGGACGTACCGGCGGATCTCGAGGCCCTCCGCAGCGGGCAGTGAGGCCGGGTCGATGCGTGGGCCCGCGACCACGATCATGCGGAGAGCCGGTACGCGCTCCTTCGCCTCTGGGAACGCGTCGATCACGCGCCTCAGCAAGTGTCCGCCGACGCCCGAGCCGCCGACCGTAACGATGCACACCTGCTCGTCGGGCGCGTAGCCGAGCTCTGCGCGCAACGCTTCGCGGTCGGCGAAGTCGGCGGGATCGAAGCCCGTCACGTAGCCGGCGAAGTCGTAATGCTCCTCCGTCCAGTCGCGAATCAGCGGTAACTCCGGGCCGAACGCGTCCAAGACGATGTCGTCGGAGTTTCCGACATAGACCGCCCGGTCTCGCAGGCGCGGAAACCGAGCGATGTGCTCGATCATCTCGGCGTTGTAGTCGGCGGTCACGAACGGCTCGCGGTCGCCGCCGTCGGGCATCGGCAACCAGCCGACGAAGTCCGTCAGCCAGACGTACGCCGCTTGCTTCTGCTCCGGGTTCTCGTGCAAGTAGTAGTCGAGCTCCCAGGCCTCGTCGCCAATCCAGAGGTCGTACTGCTCCTCACGGACGAGGTCGTGGAAGAGCATGAAGTTCGCGAGCAGGATCTCGTCCATCCGGCGGATCGCCTGGAAGCAGTGCAGGTCGTGCTCGGCCGACTCGCTTTCGATGTGGCGGGACTCGTTGGCGAGATGTGCGCTGGCGGGGTGGATGCGCTCGCCGCGCGCCTCGAGCACTGCCGTCACCGGGTGCTGGGCGAGCCAGTCGATCTCCAGATCCGGATGGAGCTTCCGCAGCTCCTCCGCGATCGCCACGTCGCGCTGTGCGTGACCCAACCCGATCGGCGACGAGATGTAGAGCGCCCGCTTCCGCCGCGACTTCCCGCGCACCCAGCCGCGCGGCGGACGAGCCGGCTTGACGAAATCGCGGAGGAGGAGGTTGACCTTGACAGGGTCGCGGACGTGGGGCGCGTGACCCGACCCTTCGAGCACGACAACCTCCCCCGCCGTGTGCTCGGCGAGGTCGATCCCGCGCGTGACGGACGTGACGGCGTCACCGTCGCCATGAATGACGAGCACCGGGCAGCGGACGCGCTGTGCGAGCTCCCGTGCGCGCTCCGGCTCGAGGCCCTTGCCTTCGTGCGTCAGGACGAGCGTCTCGCCCGTCGTCTCGAGTCCCCAGCCCACACAGTCCTCGATCGGCTTCGTCGAGTGCGGCTCGGTGAAGATCCTCGACATGAAGAACTCGAGGAAGCCGCGGTAGTCGCGGAGCCAGTAGTACCGGTTGTACTTCGCCCAGCCTTCGTCGGTGTCGAGCTCCTCGTCCCACGGGTGAACCAAGCGCTCCGTCAGCGGCGAGCCGCCGCCCGGGTAGGCAGCTCCGATGAAGACGGCCCCCTCGATCCGCTCGGGGTGCTCCGCTGCCAGCAGCAGGCCGCGCTGCGCGCCCATCGAGAAGCCGACGATCACGGCGCTCTCGGTCTTCGTCGCGTCCATCACTGCCAGCGCGTCGGCGGCGAACTCTTCCTCGGCGTAAGCCTCAGCCTCACCAGGGCGGTCCGACTTCCCGTTGCCGCGTCCGTCGAAGGTGACCACGCGGCAGTGGCGCGCGAGATACGGGATCTGCATCTTCCAGTGCCGCGAGTGGATGATCGACCAGGTCGGCAGGAGCAGGACCGTCGGCTCGCCCTCGCCGTAGACCTCATAGAAGATGCGAACGCCGTCCCGCTCGACGTAGCCCTCCTGATCGGGGTAGCGGGCGCGGGTCTGCTCGCTCGCCGGCGCGATTACTTCTGCCGTCGCCATTGCTCCTCCTTCGCCTCCATCCAGCCGTCGATCCAGTCGAGCAACTCCTTCTGGCCCGTTTCGATCCCGGCGAGGCGCTCGAGGATGATCCCCTCGTTGAACGTCATCACGAGCGAGACGAGCGCCTCGAGCGGCAGCTCGATCCCAAAGCGCTCTCGCGGGTCCGCGAACGCCTCTGTGAGCACCGCGCGCCACTCGTCGTTCACGCGATCGACGCGCCCCCGCAGCTCAGGGTGGTTCCAGGCCAGCGCCTGGAGCTCGTACCAGATCTTCTCGTAGCGGACGTCCTCGTCGACCAGGTACCGCATCGCCGTTCGCCACTTCTCGATGAACGGGACGTCGGCGGCGTAGAGCACCCGCTGACGCTCGATCAGCCGTTCGGTGAAGCGCTCGAGCGTTCGCACGAGCACGTTCTCGATCGAGCCGAAGTAGTAGTGGACGAGGCCGTGGTTGACACCGGCCTCTTCGGCGAGCCGCCGCGTCGTGATGCCCGCGTTGCCCACGTCGACGTGTAGCTGCTCGGACGCGTCGAGCAGTGCCTCCTCAGCGGCCGAGCGGGCCTCGGTCTTCCCTATGGCTGCGTCCACAGCGCGTTCACGATCTTCCAGCCCTCGGGGGTGCGGACGAGGTGGAGGTACTCGTGGTAGACGGCGGCGCGAACGATGACGCTCGCGATGTCGCCCTGGACGTCGACGACCTCGATGTCAAGACGCCGATCGGTTCCGTCGCTCCTCCCTTCGCCGGCGGCGGTAAGCGCGACCATTCGCTCGGCGGTCGTGATCTTCGGCCGGTCGGGATCGAGGATCTGCTCGAGCCCGCGCTTCGCGAGCGCGGAGTGCAGCGCACGCTCCATACG
>JBKOXM010000075.1:0-4272 GCA_046724925.1 Actinomycetota bacterium
TCGCGTCGCTCAGGGCGGACTCGGGCGGCGACGTCATCAGGAACGAAGTACGGCAGCCTGCGGAAGGGGAGCTCGAGGCCGCGGGTGCGGTGCGCCTCCATTGCGAACCGGCTCGGCGAAAGAAAGACGTCGACCTCGTCCAAAGCGCGCTCCCAGTGCGCGTGGCGCCAGGGCTGCGGCGGTCGCCGAAAGTGCAACGAGCAGCGGCTGCAGCTGGGCGACTCGCAGAGCTCGCGGTTGTTCTTCCAGAGAACGTGCATCGGGCACACGAGCCAGTGCTCGTGCAGCGTGTACAGCTTTACGCCCTCGCCGAAGCGCAGGATGCCTGGGCCGCCGACGAGCGAGATGTTGTGGAAGTGGACGACGTCGAAGCGCTCCTCCGCAAACAGGCGCTCGAGCGCGCCCGCCTTCGGACCGGGTGCGCCGGTGAAGTACGTCGTGACAGGAGAGAGCCTGCCGAGCCGGCTCTGAAGTCGAACTACTTGTACGTTCGGCGGTAACGCGAATCCGTTTGCCCGCGGCGGCCCTCCGAGGAGGTTGAAGGCGTCCAGGCAGTGCACTACCGTCACGTCGTGCCCGCGGCGGCCCAGCTCGCGGCTCAGGCGGTACACGTACACGGCGTCTCCGCCGAAGTGGTAGGGCGGGAAGAAGGTCGTGACCATGCAGAACGAGAGCCGCTTGTCCACACAGCCGAATCTACCGCCGACGTCTGAAGGCGTCGTCCCTCCCGGGCCGCGAGGGCTGCCGCTGGTCGGCCATGCGCCCGCTTTCGTGCGCGACCGATTGGGTTTCCTGACGCGCTGCGCCCGCACCTACGGCGACGTCGTGCGCCTCGAGCTCCGCGGGCCGACCTACCTGCTCGCTTCGCCGGACGACATCCGTCACGTCCTCGTCACGAACCGGTACGCGTATTCGAAGACCCCGCGGCTCGCGCGCGGCCGAGAGCGAGGCTTCTACGGCGATGCCCTGCAGACCAATGAGGGCGCCGCGCATCACGAGCGGCGGCAGGCGCTGAATCCGCTCTTTCGCCGCGGGGAGATCGCTCGATTTGCACCGTTGGTCCTCGAGCGCACGGAGCGGCTGCTCGCGCGCTGGCGCCCGGGAAGCGAGGTCGATGTCGCGAGCGACCTCAGCGCGCTCACGCAGGAAGTAATCCAGCATGCCCTCTTCGGCGACCGAGGCGATGACGAAGAGCTACGCCGCGCGATCCTGGCGCGCAAGGCGTTCCAGGACGCGCTTTTCGAGTCACTTCTGCCCGCGCCCGACCGGTGGCCGACGCGGCGGCTCGCGCGCTGGCTGTGGCGTCGGCGTGGTTTCGACCAGGCGCTTGCCGGGGTCGCCGACGCCGGCGCGGACGGCGGCGAGCATCTCGTCGCGCGGATGGTGGCGGATCACGGGAACGGCGGAGCGGCGCTCCCTCGGCACCAGGCGGCCGCCGAGGCGGCGATCCTCGCGATCACCGGCTACGAGACCCTGGGCGACGCGCTTGCGTGGACATGCCACCTCGTCGCGACACATCCTGAGGTCGAGCGGCGGTTCCACGAGGAGCTCGAACGGGAACGGATGCCTGCCTACGTCGGCCAGGTGCTGGCGGAATCGATGCGCCTGTTCCCGCCGACGTGGCTGTTCGTGCGCATGGCGCGCGAAGAGGATGTCTTGCCGAGTGGGTTCTTCGTCCCGGCCGGGACGAAGCTCTACCTCTCGCAGTGGGTCACCCATCGCGACCCGCGCTGGTTCCCGCAGCCGGAGCGGTTCGACCCGGAGCGTTTCGCGGAGGGGGATGCGACGCGCCCGCGGCACGCGTATTTCCCCTTCGGCGCGGGCACGCGGCGCTGCATCGGCGAAGCGTTCGCGTTGCAGGAGGGCACGCTTGTCCTGGCGACAATCTTGCGCCGTGTCCGGTTCGAGCCCGTGCCGGGCCATCCGATCGTCCCGGCGCCCGGACTCACGCTGAAACCGAAGCACGGCATCCGAATGCGCGTCGTCGCCCGAGTGCCGGGCTCCGCGCCTGCTCAAATCGGCTGGCGCGAACGAGGAGCCTCCTTACAATCCGGAGAAGGATGATCTATTGCGTGATTCCGCGTGAGCTTGCCGATGAGCTCTACGACAAGATGGTCGAGTACTACAAGGACAACCCGAACGTCACGGTGATCATCGACCGCCGTCAGGGCCCTGATCGGCGACGCGGGCAGTCGGGCCAGAACAAGGAGCAGCGCCAAACCCGGGACCGCCGCAGAGCACATCCCGGCCGCTTCCCCGACACGAATCCCGAGGGCTCAGGCTCCGCATAGAATCGGCGCCGTGGCCACCACGAGCGCGCAGACCTTCAAGAACTACATCGACGGCGAGTGGGTCGACGCCGCCGGCGGGGAGACCTTCGACTCGCTCAGCCCCGCGGACGGCGAGACGCTTGGCACCTTCCCGCGCTCGGGGGCGGAGGACGTCGACCGCGCAGTCGCGGCCGCCAAGGCGGCGTTCGAAGAGTGGAGGCTCGTTCCCGCTCCCAAGCGCGGCGAGGTGCTGTACCGCTTCGCCCAGCTCTTGACGGAGCAGAAGGACGACCTCGCCGACCTGATGACCCATGAGATGGGCAAGGTCAAGGCGGAGGCCGGCGGCGACGTCCAGGAGGCGATCGACATGAGCCTCTACATGGCCGGAGAGGGGAGGCGCCTGTTCGGCCAGACCACGCCCTCGGAGCTCCGCGACAAGTTCAACATGAGCGTGCGCCAGCCGATCGGCGTCGTCGGTGCGATCACGCCGTGGAACTTCCCGATCGCGATCCCCTCTTGGAAGATCGCGCCCGCGCTCGTCGCCGGCAACACCGTTGTCTTCAAGCCCGCGACCGACACGCCGCTTCTCGGCGAGCGCTTCGTCGAGCTGCTCACGGCGGCAGGCCTGCCCAAGGGCGTGCTCAACATCGTCCACGGCGGCGGCGGCGCGGTCGGCGATCGGCTCGTGCGCCACCCCGACGTCCGCGTGATCACCCTCACCGGCTCGCGCGAGACCGGGGTCGAGGTGATGCGCAATGCAGCGGACGGCCTCAAGCACGTCCACCTCGAACTCGGAGGCAAGAACGCGATCATCGTGATGGAAGACGCCGACCTCGAGCTCGCAGCCGAAGGAATTCTCTGGTCGGCCTTCGGCACGTCGGGTCAGCGCTGCACGGCGGCGAGCCGCGTGATCGTGCACGAGGACGTGTACGGCGCGCTCGCATCGAAGCTTGTCTCGCAAGCGGAGGCGATGCGGCTCGGCCCGGGCTGGGAGGAGGACACCGACGTCGGCCCGGTGATCAACAAAGCCGCACTCGAGAAGATCCATTCGTACACGGGCATCGGCAGGGACGAGGGCGCGACGCTCCTGACCGGCGGCGAGGTGGCGAGCGGAAACGGTCTCGACCGCGGCTTCTACTACACGCCCACGATCTTCGGCGACGTCGATCCGCAGATGCGGATCGCGCAGGAGGAGATCTTCGGGCCGACGACCGCGCTGATCAGGGTGCGTGACGTCGAGGAGGCGATCGAGGTGTCGAACGGGATCAAGTACGGCCTCTCGTCGTCGATCTTCACGCGCGACGTCAACCGGGCGTTCCGCGCGATGCGCGACCTGAACGCCGGAATCACGTACATCAACGCGGGCACGATCGGCGCCGAGGTCCATCTGCCGTTCGGCGGCACGAAGGACACGGGCAACGGCCATCGCGAGGCCGGCCAAGCCGCACTCGACGTCTTCACCGAGTGGAAGTCGATCTACGTCGACTACTCGGGCAAGCTCCAGAAGGCCCAGATCGACACCGCCGAGTAGCCCGCGGTGGAGAAGGTCAACCTCGCACACCTGCCGATCGACAACGACTTCTACCGGTTCTACCTCCTGACCCCCTAGCCGAGCGTGCCGGACTTGTTGCGCAGGCATGTGGAGTTGTTCAACGCGGGCGTGCGGTCCGGCGACTTCGGTCCGATGCTCGCTCTCTTCACGGAGGACGCCGAGCTCGTCTTCGAAGGCGTGCCTGTCGGTCCGTTCCGTTCGAAAGAAGCGATTGCGTCCGCGTATCGCGAGCGGCCCCCGGACGACGAGATCGAGGTCTTCGACCCGCGTGAGCTCGGGGACGAGATCGTTGCCGACTACTCCTGGCTCAAGCAAGCTTCGATTCGGGCCGGCGAGCTTCGCCTGACGGGAGAAGCCGGGCGGATCCGGCGACTCGTCGTCACATTCGACGAGCGGCCTCGCGCCACAACCGGCACGGAGCGGCTCTGAAGGTCCGCTTCCTCGGGAGCG
>JBKOXM010000181.1:0-8271 GCA_046724925.1 Actinomycetota bacterium
GCTTAGTGCCGCGTGCGCTTGAACCTGCGCACTCAGCGCCGACGTCTTCGCCGTGGGCGCTGCGCCGCGCGACTCGTCGGCCTCCGGCTTCCTCGCGTCGGACCGACGCCGGTGTCCGGCCACCAGGCCCACCGCTCAACGGCATTGGAGACATTGCGCCCGGGCGAGGGTGAGGTTCTGTGAGGCTGGAGCGCACATAGGGTGCGGCCGT
Source organism: Actinomycetota bacterium (assembly GCA_046724925.1). GTDB lineage: Bacteria > Actinomycetota > Thermoleophilia > Gaiellales > Gaiellaceae > JBKOXM01. The sequence goes on from JBKOXM010000181.1 coordinate 212, forward strand.
GCGAATCTTGCTCTGGCACGGCTACCTGCTCGGGGGAACCGGCTCGTACGTCTACACGCGCGCGCTCGCGCGCGAGTGGAGCCGCGCTGGCCACGAGGTCGTCGTCGTGTGCCAGGAGCCTCGCCCCGAGGGATACGACCTCGGCGGTGCTCAGGTCGTCCAGCCGGATCTGCCGGGCGGTCTCCTGCCGGTCTTCGTGCTCGACCGCTACGAAGGGCTGCAGCCGAAGCTGCTGCAGGACTTCACCCCGGCCGAGCGCGAGCGCTACGTCGAGGCCAACTCCGGCCAGTTGCGCGACCTCTTGCCGGCGGACCTGGTCTTCGCCAACCACGTACTCCTCGGAGCGCCCGTCGCCGCCGCGACAGGCATTCGATTCGCAGTCAAGGCGCATGGATCTGAGCTCGAGTACTCGATGCGCGGGCGGCCCGAGCTCGGGGAGTGGGGAAGAGAGGCGCTCCGTGGCGCCGAGGCCGTCTTCGTCGGCTCCGATCACATTCGCGACGTCCTCGAGGAGGTGGTCGGCCACGTCGAGCGCGTTCACGTTGTTCCACCCGGTGTCGACGTCGAGGAGTTTCGGCCCGAGCCGCGTGAGCGTGCGCTCGAGAGGCTTCTGGCCGAGGCGAGCAGCGACCCCCCGAACCCCGGCAATCGGAACGAGCGGCTGCCGGACGAGGGGAATGCGGAACGGCTGGAAACGTGGTTCGCCGGCGAAGAGCCGACCGTTGTCTACTTCGGGAAGCTGCTCTACAACAAAGGCGTCCACGTCCTCTTCGAGGCGCTTGGCGAGACGAAGGCCAGGGCACTGGTCGTCGGGTTCGGCGACTACCGGCCCGAGCTCGAGGACATCGCGCCCGAAGACACCCTCTTCACCGGCCCGCTAGAACACCGCCATCTCCGCCATCTGCTCCCGCTCTGCGCCGTCTGCGTGGTGCCGTCGATCTTCCCGGAAGCGTTCGGAATGGTCGCGGCGGAGGCCGCGGCCGCGGGCTGTCCGCCGCTCGTCGCACACCACTCGGGACTCGCCGAGATCGCGACCGGGCTCCAGGCCGAGTATCCGGAGGAGCTCCGCTCCCTCGCGAGCTTCGAGAGCGGCTCAGCCGAAGATCTCGCTGACAAGCTTCGACGGCTCCTGCAACTCGACGCGGGGACACGAACAGAGCTGGCGCAGGCGTCGCGAACGGCGGCCGAGCGCTACTGGAGCTGGAGCAGAGTCGCGCAGAGCCTGCTGGAGCCGCTTCAACTAATGTAGTGAGCCCTTGGGCGACGAGCAGCGGCTGAGTCCCGATGAGCAGATCCGCCTTGCCCGCGAGCAGTTCGAGGGTGGGACCGACCTCACGCTCGCCGTCGAGGAAGAGTTCGCGCTGCTCGACCCGGAGTCGCTCGACCTCGTCAACCGGTTCGAAGAGCTGCGGGACGCCGCCTCGGAAACTCCGTTCGCAGATCACCTCGTCGGTGAGCTGATCTCGGCCGAGGTCGAGGTGCGAACCGGCCGCTGTGAGAGCTTCGACGACGCGGCTGGCAAGATCGCCGAACGCCGCGCCCAGCTCGTCGAGCTGGCCGACAGTTTCGGCATCGCGCTCGCGGCCACCGGCACACATCCCTGGACGCCGTGGCAACAGACGCGGATCATCGACACGCCGCACTACCAACGTGTGGCCGAGGGCCTGCAGTACGTCGCGTGGCAGAACGTCACGTTCGTCCTCCATCTGCACGTGGGCGTGCAGGGGCCGGACCGCGCAATCGCGCTCTCGTCGGCACTTCGCCCGTTCCTCCCCGAGCTGCTTGCGCTCTCGGCCAGCTCGCCCTTTCACGAAGGCGTCGCGACCGGGCTTCACTCGACTCGCACTCAAGTGTTCACGAGGACGTTCCCGCGTTGCGGCGTTCCCGACCACTTCGAGAGCTGGAAGCAGTACGAGGACTACGTTCGTCTGCTGTACGACACGGGCTCCATCGTCGAGCACACGCAGATCTGGTGGAGCGTGCGCCCTCACTTCGCGTTCCCGACCGTCGAGATCCGCATCACAGACGGTCAACCGACGCTGGCCGAGTCACAGGCCCTGGCTTCCTTCATCTACGCGCTCGCCGCCCGGTTGCTTCGGGCGCTCGACGAGGGAGAGCCTCTGCCGGTCTATCCGCACCGCTTGATCGAGGAGAACCTCTGGCGCGCGATTCGCTACGGCCTCTCCGGCGAGCTCATCGACCTCGCGACCGGTGACGTTCTCCCGACTCGCACTCGGCTCGAGCGGCTCGCCGAGTGGATCGCTCCGGTCGCCGCCGAGATCGGCGCATCGCCGTACGTGAACATTCCCGCGGCGAACGCGGCCGAGAGGCAGATCCAACGCTACGAGGACGGTCAATCGCTCCGCGAGATCTACGCGGCCGAAGTGCTCGCCAAGGCGCCTGTTCATGGCTGAGGAGCCTCAGGAGGTCACGCCGGAACAGCTGGTCGAGGCGATCAGGCAGATGAAGGTCTCCGACCTCCTGATCTCGACGATCGCGACAGTCGGCCAACTCGGCTACGCGAAGCTCGATCCTGACGCGCGCGACCTCGATCAGGTCCGGCTCGCGATCGAGGCGCTGAAGGCCCTTGTTCCAGTCCTCGCAGGAGCCGTCGACGAGCAGTCGATCCGCGACTACAACCAGCTCGTCGCCAACCTTCAGCTCGCCTATGCGAGCGCCGTCAGCGAGCAACCGGCGGAAGGCGAGACGAAGGCGGAGCCTGAGCCGGCGCCCGAAGCGTCGAAGGACGAGGAAGCGAGCGACGACGGATGAGATCGCAGCGTCGCGCCGAGCGCTCGTAGAGGGCTTGAATCTAGCTCGTCTGTCCGGCGCGTCTGCGTGAGCGCGCGCGCGGCCGCCGGGATCTCATCACCGACAGCGCGTACTCGGCAGCCTCGTCCATTCCGAGGGCGCGGCCCGTTTCCAGAGCCGACTCAGGCAGCTCACCGAGGCGGCGCTCGTACTCCTCCCGGTCGGTCGGACGCATGCCGACGTCGGTGTTTCGGTCGATCCTGTCGGCCGCGCCCCAGAGCACGCCAGCCTCTTCGCGCCGGCCTTGCTGGGCCAGCACCGCGGCCAGGCCGCCGAGGCAATATGCGGCGTCGTAGTCGACGAACGCGCCGCGCATGAGCTCGAGCGCCTCCCGGTAATGCTCGGCGGCCTGCTCGAGGTCGCCGGTGCGGAGCGCGAGGTCGCCGAGACTGTGGATCGTGCCGCCTACGCCCAGTTGGTCCCGTGCGATCGTGTACTGCTCGAGCGCGCGGTCGAGCCGCTCGCGAGCGAGCTCGAACTCCTGCGAGTCGAGAGCGATCTCGGCGAGATAGGTGAGCCGACCTCCCGCGGGGCCGTGCATACCGAGCTCGAGGAACAGGGCGAGGCTCGATTCGAAGTACTCAGCTGCCCGCTCGGCGTCTCCGCGCTCATAGGTGAGGTGCCCAAGTCCATGCAGCGCCCAAGCCTCGTTCTCGCGATCGCCGATCGAGCGGGTCAGAGCGAGAGCCTCCTCGTACCACGGCTCCGCGCGCTCGAGCTGCCCTGACTCGACGGCGAGGCGCCCGGCGAGCGCGAGGGCCCGTGCCACCACCTCCGGCGGCGTCTCGCCTCGGGCGAGGAGCAACGGCTCGAGCCAGCCAAGCCCTTCCAGGTGGTAACCGCGCCGCGTCCAGAGGGGCTCGAGCGCGGCGGCGAGGGCAAGGCCGAGCTCGGGAGCGCTCTCCTCAGTCGCGAAAGCAAGCGCGGCGCGGATGTTGCCGTTCTCGGCTGCAAGGCGGTCCATCCATTCCGACTCGCGGGGCCCGCGGGCATACCCGCGCGCGGTTTCGGCGAGCTCGGCGAAGAACTCGGCATGGCGCCGACGGATCTGGTCGCTCTCGCCACGCTCTTCAAGTCGCGCCGTCGCGAACTCACGGATCGTCTCGAGCATGCCGTAACGAGGTCCGCCCTCGTCCGGCTCCACGCGAAGGAGGTTCTGGTCGACGAGCGTGACGAGGTCGGCACGCCGAGCGCCGCAAACTGCCCTCGCGGCTCGCGCCGAGCACCCGCCCGCGAACACCCCCAGCCGGCTGAAGAGGCGCTTGCCTTTCGCGTCGAGGAGCTCGTAGCTCCAGTCGATCGCAGCCGTCAGAGTCCGCTGCCGCGCCGGTACGTCGCGTGGACCTGTGAGCACCGCGAGCAGCGGGTGCAGGCCGTCGATCAGTGCCGCGGGGGGGAGCTGAGCCGTGCGCGCAGCGACGAGCTCGAGCGCAAGCGGAAGGCGATCGAGTCGCTCGCACAGAACCGCGACAGAGTCGTCCGGCTCGAAATCCGCCTGCGCGGCACGCGCTCGATCGACGAACAGATCGATCGCGGCCCCTTCGGACAGCGGAGCGACCGTCACGACATGCTCCGATCGCAGGCGCAACGGCGTCCGGCTCGTGGCGAGAATCGAGACCTGGGTGCCGCCGCCGAGCAGCTCCTTGACCTCGTTGGCCGCGCTCACGACGTGCTCGAAGTTGTCGAGCACCAGCAGGAGCCGGGCATTGCTGAGCCGTTCGGCGAGACGTTGCGGATCGTGAACCGTGAGCGTCGCAGCGATCGTCGCCAGGACGAGCGATGCATCGGCAACGGGCGCGAGGTCGACGAAGTACACGCCGTCGGGATACGAATCGACCAGCGACGCGGCGGTCTCGAGCGCAAGCCGTGTCTTTCCGGCGCCCGCCGGGCCGGCGAGGGTGACGAGCCTCGTGCCGCTCTGGAGGAGGCGCGCGACCTCCGCGATCTCGTCCTCTCGGCCGAAGAGCACGGTCTCGGGCAGCCTCAGATTCGAGTTCGGCGGCGAGGCAGGCTCGTCACTGGGAACGAATGCCTCTCGCAAGAGCTTTACGAAACGGTCCGCCGGCGGGGTGAGCGGCACGTCCCGTGCGCGGACGACGGCGATCGTGCGCGAGACGCGCCAGCGCGGGACGTCAAGGACGGCTACCCGCCCTGCTTCCAGCTCCACGCCGAGGGCGAAGCGGCTGATGGCTGCCACGCCGGTGCCGCTGGCGACCGCGAGCTTGACGGCCTCCCAGGTCGGCAGCTCGAGCTCGCGCACGGAGTGGATTCCGATCTGCCAGCGCGCCGATTCGGTCGCGGCCCGTGTCGAGGAGCCCTCCTCGCGCGAGATCCACGTCAGGTCGCCGAGCTCCTTCGCACGCAGACGTCGCCCGGCGAGCGAGGGAGGCCCGATCACCACGACCTCGTCCTCCATTAGCGGCTCCGCCTCGAGCTCGTGCGGAACGTCGAGCCCGCCGACGACCGCGAGCTCGACTGCGTGTGAGCGGACCAGCTCGAGCGCTTCACCGGAGGTCTGGACCCGAAAGTCGATCTCGACGTTCGGGTGCTGCTCCCGGAAGCGGCCGAGCAGGTCCGGAAGGAGGTACGTCCCGGGTATGCCGGAGGACGCGAGCGCGAGCGTTCCCGTCTGCGCGTCGCCGCCGGCGTGCAGCGCCCGGCGTGCATTTGCGAGCAGCGCCTCCGCTCGCAGCACGTAGTCGGCCAGCACCTCGCCTTCGGGAGTCAGCGCGATCCCGCGTCGCCCGCGGACGACGAGGGGCGTCCCGAGCTCGGCTTCGAGCGAGGCGACGTGCTTGGACACGGCGGGCTGGCTCACGTAGAGCGCGGCCGCTGCGCGCGAGAACGAGCCCTCCCGAGCGACCGCAGCGAAGGCTCGCAGCCGCGGCTCCACGTCCACAACCTGAAGTTATACAAGGCGTGAGGAACATGTATTTGAGTTTCGGCGGCGCGGCGCGTACGTTGGATCGCGATCCCGGCGGCGCTCGACATCGAGGAACCCGCCGGGGCGCTACCGCAGAGGAGGTTCAGCTATGCGCAAGCTCGCGCTTCTCGCCCTGCTGCTTGCTGCGCCGCTATTGCTCGCGACGACCGTGTCCGGCGGCAACGCCATAAGCATTCCGGGCATCAACGGGACGCTCTACATCAGCGAGCGCACGACCCCGAACGTCAGCAGCGTCACCGCCTTCGACGCCGCGACGGGCGAGGATCTCTGGACGACCACGGTCGGCAACCGGCCGATCGGCGTCACCCAGCCTCATGGGACGAGCAAGGTCTACAGCTCGAACGAGCTCTCGAACACGATGTCGGTGCTCGATCGAGACAGCGGCCAGTTGTTGAAGACGATTGCGATGGGGCCCGGGCCGCACCACCTGATGGCGAGCGCGAACGGTGAGTACGTCTACGTCGGCGAGTTCTTCTCGAACGAGGTCGGCGTCGTCGACACGTCGCTCGACGAGCGTGTCGCCCACTACGACGCCAGCGCGAGCGAAGACGCTCGGACCCACGCAGTCTGGATCACCCGCGACGGCCGCGACCTCTATGCCACGAACGAGTACCCGCTTCAGCCGGCGCTCGGCACGTGGTCGAAGCTCGATGCCATCACCGGCGAGCGCGTCTGGGAGCGGGTGGTCGGTAACCGCCCGAGCGAAGTCCTGGTCACGGCGGACGGGAAGATCGCGTACGTCTCCGTCCGCAACGAAAATGTGATCAAGGTCTTCGACGTGACCGATTCGGCCGGCCCGACCCAGATCGGGACGGCGGAGGCGAACGTGATGCCCGATACGCTTTCGCTCACGCCCGACGGGCAGAAGCTGATCGTCGGGCTACGCGGCATACCGGCGCGGATGGCGATCATCGACACCGCCACGCTCGAAACCAGCTATGTGGCTCTGACGGGGCGGACGACCGGTCACCAGTGGCTCTCGCCCAACGGCAGGTACACGTTCATCGCGCTCGAAGGGCCGGGAACCCCGTCCGGCGCGGGGGGCGGCGTCGCCGTCGTCGACAACGACGCGGAGCCGGCGGAGCAGATCGCCTTCTGGGACTATCCGAACGGGTTGCCGCTTCCGCACGGCGCGTTCTACCGGCCTTGAGCGTTGGCTAGTCGACGCCTTCGAGGGCTGCGGTAGCGCAGCATCCGGGGAGGGCGCATGCCCTCCCCGGACCTACCGCAGCTCGCGATGCAGCAGTCGCAGGCAGGCCTGCGACCGAGGCACAGAGACGGCCGGTCTGCGCTCTGCTGTGCCACGACCTCCTGGATCGCGGGCCTTGTGATAGAAAAACGCGCCGCGCCTAGGCAGGTCGGCGCGTCTTTGTGACATGGAGTTCTTCCAGGATCATCCCGTCGCGTTCGCGCTTCTGTGCGGCGTGGCCGCTGTTGTGTACGGGATCGGGCTGACCGTCTGGCTGCTTCGGCAGCCCGCCGGTTCGGAGCGCATGCAAGAGATCGGCCGCGCGATCCAGGAGGGCGCGGCCGCCTACCTCCGCCGCCAGTACACGACGATCGCGATCGTCTCGATCGCGCCGTTCCTGCTGATCGGAATCTACGACCAGCTGGGTTGGGGCACCGCATTCGGCTTCCTTGTCGGCGCGGTGCTCTCCGCAGCCGCAGGGTTCATCGGGATGAACGTGGCCGTGCGTTCGAACATGCGCACCGCCGAGGCAGCAAAACAGGGATTGAAACCCGCGCTGAACGTTGCGTTCCGGGCAGGCTCCGTTACCGGTCTCCTGGTGGTCGGGCTCGGCCTGCTCGGCGTCGCCGGGTACTACTGGATCCTCACCGCCGGCTTCGACATCAGCCAGCGCCAGGCGATCGGCGATCTGGTGGGCCTAGCGTTCGGCGGCTCGCTGATCTCGGTCTTCGCGCGTCTCGGCGGCGGGATCTACACCAAGGCCGCCGATGTCGGCGCAGACCTCGTCGGCAAGATCGAGGCCGGGATTCCCGAGGACGATCCCCGCAACCCGGCCGTGATCGCGGACAACGTCGGCGACAACGTCGGCGACTGTGCGGGCATGGCGGCCGACCTGTTCGAGACCTACGCGGTCACGGCGGTCGCGGTGATGCTGCTGGCGTCGCTCAAGTTCCCGGCCACCGACGTCGCGCTCTACCCGCTCGCGATCGGCGGGGTCTCGATCATCGCTTCGATCATCGGCACCTTCTTCGCGCGGGTCGGCAAGCGCGGCTCGATCATGAACGCGCTCTACATGGCGGTCTTGGCGTCGACCGTGCTCGCCGCGATCGGCTTCAT
>JBKOXM010000134.1:0-4425 GCA_046724925.1 Actinomycetota bacterium
GTGTAGTAGCTCACCCGCCAGGTGCGCTTGAACTCGTTCGCGATCGAGGCGTAGACGCTCGCGAGCGCCTCGGTGGACGCGGCGCCGAAGTAGCGGCCGCCGGTCTCGCGGGCGAGCTGCTCGAGCGGACCGGGGGAGAAGTCCGTGCTCTCGATCCCGATCCCGTAGACGACGACGCCGGCTTCCTTGGCCGCGCTCACGGCCGCTTCGAGATCGGCAGAGTTGACGGTGTTCGCGCCGTCCGTCAGAACGACCAGGACGCGGGCCGAGTAGGACTCGTTGTCGAGCGCGCGCGCGGAGGTTCGGACGGCCTCCCAAAGCGCAGTCCCTTGCTTCGTGTCGATGGAGAGGGTGCGCAGGGCGCCGTCGGAGTCGATCGTCGCCGATGAGAAGCGCGTCAGCTGGATCGCGCGCGAGCCGAAGCCGACGATCGCCACGCGGTCAGCCCGGACCTTCTTCGCCACGAACGATCGAGCTCCGGCGATCGCGTCGCTGAACGCCTTGCCCCGCATCGACTGCGAACGGTCGATTGCGAGCACGACGCTCTTCGCGCGTCCAAGGTTCTCAGCGGTGACGCCGTTGACGGGCTCGCCGTTCTCGAGCAGCGTCGGAGGCACCGACGTCGGCGCGGGGGTGACGACCGTGCCCCGGACTTCGGGCAGGCCTTCGAGCGTCACGCCTTTGAGCTGCAGGCCGCCGGCACCCGAAACGGGAGCAGCGACCAGCAGTGCGCAAAAGAGCGCGAGGAGGAGGGGGTGACGGATCCTCATTGGTACCCGCCGTAATTCGCACCCACGAACGTCGGACGGTTCGGGTTCTCCTGCTCGAAGAACGTCGGCGGCAGCACCACGCCGTTCTGCGCCATCTTCTCGAGGAAGTGGGGCTTGAGCCCGCTGCAGGCCAGCGGCAGAAGCAGCTTCGTCGCGTGATTCACGGCGGCCGAGTCCTCGTCCGGCGGCTTGGCGATGAAGATGTCCTGAAGCGTGATCACGTCCGACTCCATTCCGAGCACCTCGGAGACGTGCGTGAGGCGACGTGAGCCGTCGACGAGCCTCGTGATCTGCACGAGCAGGTCGAACGCGCTCGCGATCTGCTCGCGGATCGCGCGGTGAGGAAGCTCGACGCCGGCGGTCATCACCAGCGTCTCCAACCTCGAGAGCGCATCGCGAGGCGAGTTCGCGTGGATCGTCGTCAGCGAGCCTTCGTGGCCCGTGTTCATCGCCTGGAGCATGTCCAGGGTCTCGGGGCCGCGTACCTCGCCGACGATGATCCGGTCGGGGCGCATACGGAGGGCGTTCCGGACGAGCTCGCGGATGCGGATCTCGCCGCTGCCTTCGATGTTCGGCGGGCGCGACTCGAGCGTGATCACGTGCTCCTGCTGGAGCTGGAGCTCGGCCGCGTCCTCGATGGTGACGATGCGCTCGTCCCCGGGGACGAACGCGGACATCGCGTTCAGGGTCGTCGTCTTACCGGTGCCGGTTCCGCCCGAGATCAGAACGTTGAGCTTGCCCTTGACGCAAGAGGCGAGGAACTGAGCCGCGCGCGGCGTCACGGATCCGAAGCTGATCAGGTCGTCCATCGTGTACGGGTCGCGCGAGAACTTCCTGATCGTGAGCGTCGGGCCCTTCAGCGAGAGGGGCGGGATGATCGCGTTCACGCGGCTGCCGTCCGGCAGACGGGCGTCGACCATCGGCGAGGCCTCGTCGATCCGGCGCCCGACCTGCGACACGATCTTGTCGATGATCCGAAGCAGGTGTGCGTTGTCGACGAACCCGGCCGGCGTCCGCTCGATCTTGCCCTGACGCTCGATGTAGATCTGGTCGAAGGCGTTGACCATGACCTCTGTGATCGTGTCGTCGCGGAGGAACGGCTCGAGTGGGCCGTAGCCCAGGATGTCGTCGGTGATCTCGCGTGTGATCTGCCGCCGCTCCTCGCGGGTCAGCGGCGTGCGGTCGAGCGCGAGCTGCTCGGTGACCGCGTGCAGAACGCGCTCCGAGAGGTCCTCGGTCGACTGCTTCTTGAACAGCTCGGGGCCGAGCTTCGCGATGCAGGCGTGATGGATACGCGTCTTCAACTCCGCGTAGGGGTCGACGACGGCGCGTTCGCTTTGCTGCTCGGGCTGGCTCGCGAAGCTTGGCCGTCCCTGCTGCTCGTCAACGGTGGCTGCGGCCGAGCTCCCGTTCTGCTGGCGGGAGAGACGGTCGTGGAGACCCATCGTTAGCTCCTTGCCAGTGCGGCGATCAGGCGCCGCTTCTTGGGAGCCTCGGGCTGCAGCAGGTTCTTCGCCATGTCGCGCTGGGCGCGGGCGAAGTCCGAGCCCGAGTCGGCGAGCACTGCAGGGGTCCCGCGGTTGACCGCGATCGGAACCGCCCGGTCGGACGGAACCTCGAAGCGGATCTTGACGCCGAGTGCGCTCTCGACCTCCCGCTTCTTCATCCCAACCTTCGAGTTCGCGCGGTTGAGGACGAAGCGGATCTTTCCCTGCGGGAAGGAGAGCAGGTCGAGCGTCTGGAGGCTCAGCCGGACGTTCTTCAACGTCGGCACGTCGAGTCCGCAAAGCACGATCAGCTCGTCGGTTCGGTCGAGCGTGGCAAGCATCGGCCCGTGGAAGAACGGCGAGGTGTCGACGACGATCACGTCGTACGAATCACGCGCGACTTCCAGCAGCCGGGTGATCTTGGCCTCGGTGACGAGCTCTGCGTCCTCCGGGCGCAGCGGCGCCGGGAGGATGTCGAGCCCGCACGCGTGGCGGGTCGTGTAGCCGGCCAGCTTCTCGGTGTCGAGCTCGCCGGGGGCGACCACGAGGTCGTAGATCGTCTTCTCGGGCTCGATGCCAAGCATGATCGCCGCGTCGCCGAACTGGAGGTCCAGATCGATTAGGAGCGCGCGCTTCTTCTCGTACTTCGCGAACGCCGCGGCGAGGTTCGTGGCAGTGACGGTCTTGCCCGTTCCACCCTTGGGCGAGAAGACGGTGAGGATGTGGCCTCGCCGTCCGTGTCCGCCTTCGGTCTGGAGCCGACGGCCGGCATGCGCTGCCTTGCGGATCGCGAAGACGACGTTCTCGGTCAGCTGCGGGAGCAGCAGGACGTCGGCGACGTCGGCCTCCAGGGCCTCCTCGAGCAGGGTCGAGGCGGCTCCCGAGGCGAGCATGACGACAGGGGCCTGCGTGTGCTCCCGGACCGCGGCCAGCTCGCCGGCCGGCAGCGTCGCGGAGCGGGTTGCGTGCAGGACGACCTGGAGATGACCGCCGGTGAGCGCGGGCGCGGCATCCGCCACGTTCTCGCTCGCGCCGACGAAGTCGATCTCCTCGTGGCTCGAGAGCGCCTCGCGGAGCTTCTCGAGCCCGTCGCAGGAGCCGGTGACGTAGATGCGCACCTGCTCGCGACCGTTTTGTGCGTGAACGGTCTCGCTCATCACTGGCCTCCGATCTTCCCGAAGAGCACCTGGGCTTGCCTACGAGTCAGGCCGTCCCGGAGCATCGTGTCGAGGGTCTGGATGCTCTCCGGGCTGTCCTCGGCCTTCGCCGGCGGGCGCAGCTGGAGGTTCCAGCCGACGATCCCTGCGGCAGAGCCGCTCTTGGCGCTGGTGATGACGAACTCGAGCTTCGGCGCCTGGCTGTCGGTCACCTGAAGCATGACCGGGAAGCGGTCGGAGAGCCCGCTCGCCAGCTTCGAGCCGACGGCGGGGGAGCTGGGGGGCTTGATAACGAGTAGGTCGCGCAGAACGACCCGGCTCGCGGTGTACGTGTTGTTGTCGTCGCCGATCTTGTAGACGAACGCGGCGACCACGTCGACGCGGTCGCCTTTCTTGAGCGTTCCGGCGAGCACCTGGTTCTGGTCGCCGGAGAGCTGGAAGGCGCGTAGGTTGCCCTTCAGGTCGGCGCGGACGCCGGCTGCGGCGACATCGGAGAAGCGGCGCAGGGTGACCTGCTCTTCAGCGTAGATCCACTGGGTGGCGACCTGTCCCATGACGTCGTCCGTGGAGACGAGCGCGCCCGGAACCACGTCGCCGTGCGGGATCTCCCGCTTCTCGAAGCTGCCCACGACGTCCTCCGCGGCCGTCCCGGGCGGGACGTCTTTGGTAGCCACGTAGACCGTCTCGGGCTTCTGGTCGTCCTTGAGGTTTCGCTCGTAATTCGTGACGTAGAAGCTCGTCAGAAGTGCTGCGAGCAGCGCCAGAACGACGGCGATCAGGATGTTACGGAGGCGATATGTCATCGGGGTGTATCCCTCTCTCTTTCTCTTCTGGCTATTCGACGAGCTCGATTGCCTTCAGTCCAAACTCAGGATCTCCAGCGGCTTCCGACTGGATTCCTTCGACGATTGAGTCCGGCACGAATTGGCCGGTGATGGTGCCGTGCGAGCCGCGGCAGTCGGCATCCCAGACCTCGAACGCAACCCAGCCGATGATGTTGAATTCGGCGTT
>JBKOXM010000215.1:0-4739 GCA_046724925.1 Actinomycetota bacterium
AGGTACGGCAAGGTCGGCTCCCCCCGGCGTCGCAGCGCGCGGTTTGCTTCGGGCAGGTTGCGGGCTCGGACGAGCGCGAGCCGCTCGTAGCGGTGTTCCATCTCGCCAACGACGTTCGCGAGGGCGGCCGAGGCCTGCTTCGGGCTGGAGACGACCGGCGTCAGGAGATGCGGGATCGACTCGTAGAAGCCGAGCTCGATCCGCTTGGGGTCGACGAGGATCATGCGCACGTCGTCGGGCGTGGCGCGGAGCAGAATCGAGGTCAGGATCGTGTTGATGCAGCCGGACTTTCCGGAGCCGGTCGTGCCCGCGATCAGGATGTGCGGCATGCGCGCCAGGTCGGTCCAGACCGCGTTGCCCGAAATGTCCTTTCCGAGCCAGACTGCCAGTGGACTGGCGGTCGCGGGGAGGTCGTCGAAGATGTCCCCGAGCGTGACGATGTTCGGCGAAAGGTTCGGCAGCTCGACCCCGACTGCCTGCTTGCCCGGGATCGGGGCGAGAATTCGGATCTCCGTGGTGGCGAGCGCATACGAGAGGTCGTCCTTGAGCGCAGCGACCTTCGAGACCTTCGTCCCGGGAGCGAGCTGCAGCTCGTAGCGCGTCACGCGCGGCCCCGAAATCTGGCCCACGATCGTCGCCTCGACTCCGAAGTTCGCGAGCGTCTGGACGAGCGCGTCGGCGACTCTGCCGTCGTCGCCGGGCTTACCCGCCTTCGAGGGTGCCGACCGCCGCAGCAGGTCGCGCTCCGGCAGCCGGTATTCGACCTGCTCGACAGCCGGCTCGTCGAAGAGGGTCAGCGGCGAGCCCTCGGACTCCGGTTCGAGCGCCACCAGCGGGGGCGATGAGTCGCTGACGAGGTCCGGGAAGTCGTGGACGACGTCCACCGGCGGCTCGTGCTTGTCGACGAGGGGCTGGGTCGGTTCGAGTGTCGGTAGCGCACGTGGCTCGAGCCGCCGTCTGGCGGTGGTGTGCACTTGCCTCATTGCGTGACCCGAACGGCGCAAGAGGGCGCCGGCCGATGCGCCCGACAGGAGCAGCGCGCCGATCGCGAGCGCCGTCACGCCCAGGATGGTCGTCCCCGTCGTACCCAGCAGCGTGGCCGTCGCGCCGGCCAAGACTCCGCCGATGGAGCCTCCGTGTGAATCTCCCAAACTGAGCAGGAGGCCGATCGTCAAAACGATCAAGCCGGTGCGGAACGGCCGCACGTCGACGAGCCCGCTCCGCGCAACCAGCAGCCCACCGATTGCGATCAGTGCGATTGGGGCGGCGTACGCCGCTCCTCCGACGGCGCCCGAGAAGCCGTCGGCGATCGCGCTTCCCACGATCCCACCGTCCCAGCCGCCGTAGAGGACTGTCGCGAGGAAGATCCCCAGCGCCACCAGGCCGAGCCCGAGCAGCTCGTGATGCCGCTCGCCTCGCGCGCGACCCTTCTTGGTCTTCTTGGATTTGCGCACGCGCGCGGGCACGCGAGGACGGAGCGTGCGCTTCTTGCGGCGCGCCATTGGCGCGTCTTCGACGCGACGCCGCGGACCCCTTTACTTCTCGAAGGCTGCCAGGCAGCCCTTGCGGGTCTGCTCGCGCAGCTCGGGATCCCCGGCTTGGCCGACCGCCACTGCTTTCGCGATCGCCTCAGGCTCGTTCTTCACGCCGTAGATCGCGGCGACGTCCTTGCGCGAGTATTGGCTGCAGGTGTCGAGCCCATTGTCGTAGGCGTTGTCGAGGGCGAGCTGGCGCTCCTGGTCGGCGACGTTTCCAGGCTCCGTCGCGCCACCAGCGGTTCCGCCCCCACCACCACCGCCGCCGCCGCAGCCGGCGAGCGAGATCACCAGCAGCAGGACCAAACCGTTCCTCGAGCGATCAGTAAGCACGGATCGCCGGTCTTCCCTTACTTGAAGGCGTCGAGGCAGCCTTTTCGAGCCTGCGCCTGCAGTTCGGCATCCGCCTCGGTCTTGGCGACTGCATCAGCCACCGCCTTGGGCTCGGCCTTCACACCGTAGAGCTCAGCCGCGTCCTTGAGCGTGTATTGCGTGCAGGCTTTGATGCCGTTGTCGTAGGCGATTTGCAGGTCCAGCTCGCGCTGGTTCGCTGCAACGTCGCCGGGCTGTGTCGTACCTGGCCCGCCTTTGCCGCCCCCGCTCCCGCAGCCGGCCAGAGCGAGTACCAGCAGGAGCAACGCCGAACGCCTCATGCTGCAAGCGCTCGCAGGTCGATCAGGGTGTGGCCGAGCAGATTCTCGCGCAGGTCGAACAGTCCCGCCCACAACGACGAGCGATCGAGAGTCGACTGCAAGCGTGCCACGTCGGCGAGCCCCTCGAGCGCGCGCACGAGCACTGCCAGCTCGAGGTACGCCTGCGCGACGCGAGCCGGCGACGCGCCGACGCCCGCCCGGTTCAGCACCGGCCCCCACTCCATCAGCTCCGCTCGGCTGGGCTCCGCGTACCAGGACCGCCCTTCCGCCTGGTCCGCCTCGAGCTCGAGCAGGTAGCGACCGAGCGGTTGCTCCAGGCCCGCGAGCGCGGTCTCGACGCGATCGGCTGCGCGTCGCAAGGCGGCCTCACGGGCTCCGGGCGTCGACGGATGAGCGTCCCCGCGCGCCCACCGCTCGAGCAGGCGGCAGAACGCGAGCCCTGCCACCTCGCAGGCTGCGAGCTGACCAATCAGCCGGCGGGCAGTCTCGGCCTCGCACGCGTGCTCGGCGAGCACGTCCGCCCAGGTCCGCTCCCGGGTGGCGCTCATGGATGGAGGCGCATGAGCCGCATCAGACTTCTACGACGACTGGAAGGATCATCGGTCTTCGCCCAGTCCGATCGTAGATCAGTTGCCCCAGCTCGTCATGTAGGTGTTCCTGGAGCAACTTGATCTCGACCACGTTGTCGGCAAGGAGGCGTTCGAGCACGCCGGCAGCTTCGGCGCGCATCTCGTCGAGAAGTGGCTCGGCATCCCCGAATCCCCGGGCGATCACCTCGGGTGCCGGCGGAGCGCTTCCGTTGAGGGTGGCGACGACGATCAGCACACCGTCCTCGGACAACCGCCGCCGGTCGCGCAGTGCAACGTCGTGGACGTCGCCCACTCCGAGCCCGTCGACGAAGGTCACGCCCGTGTCGACCTCGTCGACGACTCTCGCCCCGCTCGAGTCAAGCTCGACGACGGATCCGTTCTCGGCCAGGACGATCGCGTCGGAGGCAATGCCCGCCTCGCGCGCCAGCTGAGCGTGCGCGGCCAGCATCCGAAACTCGCCGTGGATCGGCATCGCTGCCCGCGGCCGCAGCAACGACAGCATCGTGCGCAGCTCCTCGGCATGGCCGTGGCCGGAGACGTGGACCGGCGCACTCTCCTGGTGGAGAACCTCCGCTCCGAGGCGAGCGAGGCCGTTGATCGCGTCGTGGACGCGCAGCTCGTTGCCCGGGATCGGCTTCGCCGAGATGATCACCGTGTCGCCGCGCTCGACGCTCACGGCGGGATGGTCGTTGTACGCGATCCGGGTGAGGGCCGAAAGCGGCTCCCCCTGGCTGCCGGTGCAGAGGATCAGCTGCTCCGACGGCGGCAGCTCGGCGAGCTCGGGCGGCCGTAGGAGCGCCTCCTCGGGCACGTTCATATAGCCGAGATTCCGCGCGATGTTCGCGTTCTTACGCATCGAGCGGCCGACGATCGCGATCTTGCGGCCGCTCTCGATTGCGACGTCGACAGCCTGCTGCATGCGGTGGATGTTGCTCGCGAAGGACGACACGAGGATGCGGCCCTCGCGGAGCGGGATGATCTGGCGAAAGGCCTCGCCCACGACTCGCTCGGAGGGCGTGACGCCTGGACGCTCCGCGTTGGTCGAGTCGCCGAGGAAGAGGTCGACACCGCGGTTGCCGATCTCCGCCAGCCGGCCGACGTCCGTCTTCTGCCCGTCCAGCGGCGTGTGGTCGAACTTGTAGTCGCCGGTGTGCACGACCAGGCCGCCCGGCGTATCCAGCGCGAGAGCAAGCGAGTCCGGAACCGAGTGTGCGACGCGGATTCCCTCGACGGTGAACGGGCCGAGCTCCACCAGGCGCCCAGGCTCGAGCTCCTGCAGCTCCGCTGCGCGTAGCAGGCCGTGCTCGTCGAGTTTCGACTTGACGAGACCCAGAGTCAGGCGGGTCGCCCAGACCTCCTGAACAGGTACCTCTCGCAGCACGTACGGGAGCGCGCCGACGTGATCCTCGTGTGCATGCGTGAGGACGATCGCTCGAACGCCTCCCGGTCGATCACGCAGGTAGCCAAAGTCCGGCAGCACGAGGTCGACGCCGAGGTGCTCGTCTCGAGGGAACGCGAGGCCGGTGTCGACGACGAGCGTCTCGCCGCCGGACTCGAACACCGTCATGTTCTTTCCGATCTCGCCGAGCCCGCCGAGCGGGATGATCCGGCAGGTGCCGTTCGTCACAGGTCGAGTCTAGGGCCGCGCGCCCCTACACGGCGGCCGCCTCGAGCAGGCGTAGACGCTCGAGGCAGTTGCGCACACGCGCCCGCTCGTCCTCGCTGGCCTCGACGAGCGGCAGTCGCAGCCCACCGACCTCGTGCCCCAGCATGTTCAGGGCGGCTTTGATCGCGATCGGGTTGCCAACGACCTTCAGCAGCTCGTACGAGGGCTCGAGCTCCTCGTCGATCCGTTTTGCGCCCGCTGCATCGCCTTCGCGAAAGAGGCGGATCATCTCTTTCACCTGCGGGCCCACGACGTGCGTGTGGACGCAGATTCCGCCGAGGCCGCCGAGCTCGAG
>JBKOXM010000030.1:0-6142 GCA_046724925.1 Actinomycetota bacterium
GTCGGGCACCTCGTCGCCGTCGAGCTCGTAGAGGGCCAGCCGAAGGATGTTCCGCTCGACCGCACCCAGCCGGTCTGACGGCCATCCTTCCGCGGCGGCGCTGATGCGCGCATCGAGAGCGTCCGCCTGCGCGGCCACACCCTCCGCTGTGCGGCGTGCGTAGTCGTCGATCTCACCTTCGTAAAGCGAGGTCAGGGGCCGTCCGGTCACATCCCACTGGTACAGCAGGAAGAGCGTTGTCCGCCGAGCTGCGTGCCGGCTGGTCACGTATCCAGCTCCTCGATCGCGACGTCGACGACATCGACCTGAACCTCGCACATCGCGCCGAGCGCGTCGGCGACGCTCTCCTGGACCTGGCGCGCGAGGTCCGGGAGCACAAGGCCGAGCCGAGCCGAGAGCTCGAGCGCCACGCGTCCCCGGCCGTCTGCGAGCTCGAGGTCGAGACCACGTCGGGGACGCCTCAGCCGCGCGCCTCCGACCCGCTCGACAGCCCGTCGCACGATCTCGGCCTGTGCCCCCGCGGAGACCGTGATCGTCCCCTCGGGCCCACGTATGACGTATCCGGCCGTCACGACCGCGCGAGCGCCGGCAACCGCGAGCCGGCCTCCTCGAGGAACGTCGTCGAGTACCGGCCCGTCTGAAACTGCTCGCTGCGGAGGATGTCGATTGCCGCTTCGCGCGTGGTCGGCAGGCCTCGCAGCTCCAACTCACCGAGTGCGCGGAGGCCGCGCGCGATCGCCGCGTCGCGATCCGCGGCCCACACGACGAGCTTCGCCAGGAGCGAGTCGTAGTTCGGCGGCACGACGGTCCCATCCTCGACGTGTGTGTCGACGCGTACCCCGGCGCCGAGCGGCGGCCGGAAGCGCTCGACCACGCCCGGGGCGGGTGCAAACCCGCGGGACGGGTCTTCGGCGTTCAACCGGATCTCGAGCGCGTGTCCGCGACGCGGGGCTCGCCCGGTGAGGCCGAGCGACTGTCCGGCCGCGATCCGCACCTGCTCCTGCACGATGTCGATGCCGGTCGTCAGCTCGCTGACCGGGTGCTCGACCTGGAGCCGGCAGTTGAGCTCGATGAAATGGAAAGACCCTTCGGGTCCGAGCAGAAACTCGAACGTGCCCGCGTTCCGATAGCCGATCGCACGCGTGGCGCGTTCCGCGGCGACCTCCATCTCCTCGCGGCCGGGATCGTTCAATGCTGGCGACGGGGACTCCTCGATCAGCTTCTGATGGCGGCGCTGGATCGAGCACTCGCGCTCGCCCAGCGTCAGAACCCCTCCCTCAGCGTCCGCGAGCACCTGGATCTCGACGTGGCGGGCAGGATGGATCGCCTTCTCGAGGTAGAGCGAGCTGTTTCCGAATGCTGCCTCCGCCTCCGCCGAGGCCCTCGAGAACGCGTCCTCGAGCTCCTGGGCGGACTCGACGAGCCGCATGCCCTTGCCGCCGCCGCCCGCAGTGGCCTTGAGCAGAACCGGGTAGCCCAGCTCGGCGGCTGCCGCCTCAGCCTCGGCCACGCCCACCGAGCTTTCGGGTCCCGGCACGAGCGGGACGCCGGCCGCTTCCATCTCCGCCTTCGCATGCGTCTTGTCGCCCATGCGCGCCATCACCTCCGCATCTGGGCCGATGAAGACGAGGTCGTTCTCCTCGCACGCTCGCACGAACGCGGGGTTCTCGGCCAGGAACCCCCAGCCTGGATGAATCGCCTCACACCCGGTCGTCTCGGCGGCGGCGATGACGGAGGGGATCTTCAGGTAGCTCTCGGCTGCGGAAGGCGGCCCGATGCAGACCGCGCGGTCGGCGAGTCGCGTGTGCAGCGCGCCTTCGTCCGCGGTCGAATACACGGCGACGGCCTCGACGCCGAGTTCGTGGAGCGCGCGGATCACCCGGACCGCGACTTCCGCGCGGTTCGCGATCAGCACGCGCCCGAACATCAGGGCCTCGTCACTAGACCGCGTCGAGCGGGCGAGTCACGATCGGCTCCAGCTCGAACAGGAGCTGGCCGAACTCGACCGGCTGCGCGTTCTGGACGTGGATGCCGCGCACGACGCCTTCGATCTCCGCCTTGACCTCGTTCATCAGCTTCATCGCCTCGAGGATGCAGAGCGTCTGGCCGGGTCCCACCGCGTCGCCTTCCTCGACGAACGGCGGTGCGCCGGGCTGGGGCGCGCGATAGAACGTTCCGACCATCGGCGCCTCGATCCGGACGAGGCCGTTGGCAGGCGCCACCAGCGCCTCGGTCTCTTCTCCCGGCTCGACGGAGAGCAGCGCCGGCTCGGGGAGGATGCCCTCCGGCGGCTCGGCCGTACGCCGGACGGAAACGCGCATGCCGTCCTCTTCGATCGTGATCTCTCCGACGCCTGTGTCCTGGACGATGCGAACGATGTCGCGGATCCTTTCCGCCCGCGCCTGGTCCACGCCTCGGCCCGGCAGCGAATCGTCGTCGCTCGCGCGGTCGCGAATCGCGCGGAGCAGCGGCTCAGCCTCGTCGCCGAACAGGCCCAGGAGCAGGAGCTCCTCTTCGCTCGTCGCAAGGCCCTCCGCCTCCTCCCGCAGCTCGTGGAGGGCGACCTCCGGCGCCGGAGGCTGATTGCCGTCTGAGGTGAGTTCGACGGCGCGCTGTACGGACGAATCGATCGGGCCCGGCGGGGTGCCCCAGTGACCCAGCAACAACGCGCGCAGCTCGTCCACGACGATGTCGTAGCGACTCGCGGAGAGGACGTGGATCAACGCCTGCGAGGCGAGTATCTGGCCGATCGGCGCCGCGAGCGGCGGCGAGCCTACTTCTCCGCGGATCCGGCCCAGCTCCTCGAGCACTTCGTCGATTCGCTCGCCGGATCCCTGGGCGCGCAGGTTCGCGTCAAGCGCTGCGACGAGACCTGCGGGAAGGTCATGCTCGGCAGCGCGCACGGCGATCCGCGGCGCAAGCGGGGTCACGGGCTCGTCGCCCACGAGCTCGTCCACGACGTCGGATGCCTCCCAGAGGAGATCGACGTCGACCCCCGAGTCCAGGTCGAGCCCTGCAAGTGCTTCCGCCATCGACTCGCCCGAGACGCGGTGCACCAGGAGCGCTACGGGGTAGATCGCGCAGGCGACGAGGTCGGCTCCCGCGCGCGCGCCCTCGAGCGCGGCCGCCAGCGCGTTCCCTCCGGCTCCCTGGCAGTAGAGGCCGACAGGAAGCCCGCTTGCCTCTCCGACGAGCTCCACGAGCTCCCGCACTCGGTGAGGCTGGAGCGACCCGGTCGGGTCGTTGAGGACGACGCGTGCCGCGTGCAGCTCGGGAAGCTTGCGTGCCTGCGCTACGAGCGCGTCGGTCTCACCGGTACGCCCTGGGCTGTAGACGAGGCCGGCCTCGAGCTCGCTGCCCGAGGCTTCGATCGCCTCTGCCGCCTCCCGCAAGTTGGAGACATCGTTGAGAGGGTCGTGCAAGCGGAAGACATCGACACCGTTCGCCGCCGCCGAGGCGACGAAGCGCCGTGCGAACTCGCCGCCGACGGGGCGTGAGCCGACAAGGAAGCGCCCGCGGAGCGCGATCGCGAGCGGCGTCGAGACGCGCGCCTTGATCGCACGGATTCGCTCCCAGGGGCTTTCGATTCCGCGGCGAACGGCGCTGTCGAAGACACCGCCGCCAGAGACCTCGAGGTAGGCGAAGCCCGCCTTGTCGAGCGTCTCGGCGATCCCGAGTACCTCGCCCGTCGGAACACGGCCGGCGAGGGGATCCTGGCCCAGCAACCGGATCGTCGTATCGACGAGCTTCGGCACGGTGCGGGGAGCCTAGCTCCGGAGGGAAGCGGGGACGGCAGATTCGGCGCGCTTCTGGCTGGATTCCTGGCGAAGAGCGCCAAATTCGTGCCGGCAGCCCGGGTGGGGCTTGGGTTGTGCTCCCGAGCCTGTTTGACTGTTTGGCGCCGTTGAGGAAGGGCCTACCCGAGCTGCTGGGCGCGTTGCTCGAGCGCGACTTCCGCCTGCTCTTCGCCGCCCAGACGATCTCCGTGATCGGGGACGGCCTCGTCCCATTGGCGATCGCGTTCGCGGTCCTCGACATGGGCGGCTCTCCGACCGAGCTCGGCATCGTCCTGGCCGCACGGATCTTGCCGCTCGTCGTGTTCGTCCTCGCGGGCGGGGTTTGGGCGGACCGCGTCCCGCGCGAGCGGTTGATGGTGCTGTCGCACCTGATTCGGTTCGCGAGCCAGGGCGTGCTCGGAGTGCTGCTGGTCACCGGCACCGCCGACATCTGGGAGATCGTCGTCCTGATGGCGGTGCACGGCGTCGCGACGGCCTTCTTCCGTCCTGCGACGACGGGGCTCGTTCCACAGCTCGTCACCGAGGGGCGGCTCCAGCAAGCGAATGCATTGCTGTTCCTCACGCTCTCGATCGGCCAGATCGCAGGACCTGCGATCGCGGGTGCGCTGGTCGTAACGGTCGGCTCGGGCTGGGCGATCCTGCTCGACGCGCTCACGTTCCTCGTCGGGGCGGTCGTGATCGCCCGGATCCGACCACTCGGCTTCGTGCCGCCTGAGCGTGAGACGTTCTTCCGAGAGCTCGCCGCCGGCTGGCGCGAGGTGCGCTCGCGGCGGTGGCTGTGGATGAGCGTCGCCGACTTCGCCGTCTTCCAACTCCTGTACCTCGCCACCTTGAGCGTACTGGGCCCGGTGGTTGCGAAAGAGTCTCTCGGCGGCGCGGCGGCGTGGGCACTGATCGTCAGCTCGTACGGGGTCGGAACGATTCTCGGAAACCTCCTCGCCCTCCGCTGGCGGCCGGCGAGACCGCTCGTCGTCAGCTACCTCTTCATGCTCGCGACCGTCCCGACGTTCGTTCTGCTCGCCGTAGCGGCGCCGGCGCCGATCATCGCCGCGACCGAACTCGTCGCCGGCGTGGCGGTGGCGTTTGGAGCGACGGTCTGGGAGACGACGATG
The DNA here is from genome assembly GCA_046724925.1 of Actinomycetota bacterium. GTDB lineage: Bacteria > Actinomycetota > Thermoleophilia > Gaiellales > Gaiellaceae > JBKOXM01. Next base: position 4,910 of record JBKOXM010000030.1, read on the forward strand.
CAGGAGCAGGTACCGCGGCACGCACTCTCGCGCGTCGCTGCGTACGACTGGATGGGCTCCTCGATCCTGCGCCCGGTCGGGCTCGCGCTCGTCGGCCCGGTCGCCACCGTGATCGGTGTCGAAACCACGCTGCTCCTTGCAGCCGCGCTCGTGTTCGCGACGAACCTCGGCATGCTTGCCGTCCGCTCGATCCGCGAGCTGCGCCGCGGCGTGCCCGCGACCGCGCCTGCCTAGGCCTCGGCCGTCGCTGCGATCCCCCCTGAGCGCCCTCAAACCAGGGACTGTCCCTAGGACCGGGCTGATTCGGGCACGGCCTTCGGGACAATTCGGGAGCGCAGGCGTGACGAAATCGTGACGCGGGCTGTCCGTCGGAGCGGGTGGCTCGTAGACTCGGGACAGCACCACCCCGCCGGGCGCGCGGTTATCGGGCCCGGGCGCAGCCTGCGGTGCTGAACCTGAGTGTCAGGCGCGGCTGATGTACCGGCGTTCGCGCGGGTCGATCTTGATCCGCTCGCCCACGTTGACGAACAGCGGCACCTGGACGACGGCGCCGGTCTCGAGCGTCGCGGGCTTCGTCACGTTCGAAACCGTGTCACCCTTGACCCCGGGCTGCGTCTCCGTCACGGTCAGCTCGATCGAGGCCGGAAGCTGCACGCCGGCAGGCCGGCCGTCCACGGTGAGCAGCTGGACCGAGCTCGAGGGCTCCATGAACTCGAGCGCCTCGGCGACGCTCGCACGCGGAAGGCTCGTCTGCTCGTACGTCTCCTCGTCCATGAAGACGATCTCGTCGCCCGTGTCGTAGAGGTACTGCATCTGCTTGACCTCGGTGTGGACACGCGGGAACTTCTCACCGGCGCGGAACGTCCGATCGACGACCGCGCCCGAGTCGAGGCCCTTGAGCTTCGTCCGGACGAACGCGCCGCCCTTGCCGGGCTTGACGTGCTGGAACTCCAGGATGCGCCAGACGTCGCCGTCGATCTGGATGTGCATGCCGTTTCGGAACTGGTTCGTCGAGACCGTCTCAGCCACCGTCGGCGAGTGTAGTGAACGACGGCATGGACAAATCGACACACTCGCCGAACGAGCACGATTCCGTTGCAAACAGGGTCTGGTCCCTAGGGACAGACCCTGATCTACCTGACGAGGACGATGTCCTTCGTGAACGTCGTCAGCACTTCGCGGTCGCCATCGGTGACGACGACGAGGTCCTCGATTCTGATCCCGCCCGTACCT
>JBKOXM010000192.1:0-3873 GCA_046724925.1 Actinomycetota bacterium
CTGCAGGGCGCCGTCCGTGATGTGGTACGTGAAGGAGTCGACCTGGTTTTTGTCGCCGACCCCGGGCAGGAAGGTGAAGCTGCCGTCGGCCGCGATCGTGGCCGAGCCGCCGCCCGTGGAGGCGACCGTCTCCGCGACGGCGCTGATGCTGTCGTCCTCATCGCTGTCGTTGTTCGTCAGAACGCTGCCGGTCAGCACGATGTGCGGCCCGCTCCCGCTCGTGCCGAGCACGGCTAGCGTGTTCCCGACCGCGTTGCCGTAGCTGTCGGCGACGGCGACCGGCGCGTCGTTGACGTCGACGATCGAGATCGTGAACTGCTTCTCGAAGGACAGCGAGCCATTGTCGGTGGTGCGGATGCAGATCGTGTACGAGTTCTTCACCTCGTAGTTGAAGCTGACGGCCGACTGCAGCTTGTCGCCGTTGAGGCCGCCGATCTGGAACGAGCTGTTGTCCGGGTACGGCGGGCTGCCGCAGCCGGAGCTCGGGAGGGTGTAGGTGTGCGTGTCCCCGGCGTTCGGATCGGTGGTCGTGAGCATGCCGACGTCTATCCCAGACGGCTGGTTCTCGTCGATGCTCGAGTTCGAGAGCTGGATGTCCGTCGGCGCCTGGCTCGAGACGACCGTGAACGAGAAGCCAAAGTTTGCCGCCATGTTGTCAGGCGGGTCGACCGCGTCGACGTCGCTGACCTGATTCGCGATCACGGTGACCGTGCAGACCACGCCGGACGGAAGGTTGGCGTCTGGGTCGAGCGTGATCGTCGAGCCGGGTGAGCCGCTCACCGTGAACGTCTGCGCCGACCCGGTCGGGCACTCGAGCGTGAAGGAGCTGCCGCCGGCCGTGACCGGCTCGCTGAAGCTCACGTCGATGTTCGTGTCCCTGGCCACATCGACGGCGCCGTCGGCCGGCGACGTGCTCGTCACGGCCGGCGCGGCGTCGGCGGTCGTGAAGCTGAAGACGTAGTTCGCCGCCAGGTTGTCGGGCGGGTCGCCGCCGTCGACGTCGGTGATCCCGTTCGCGAGGACGGTGACCGTGCAGCTGGTCGACGCGGGCAGATCGAACGTCGGATCGAGCGTGATCGTCGAGGTGCCGGAGCCGCTCACGCCGTAGGCCTGCGGTGACCCGCTCGGGCACTCGATCGTGACCGAGGTTCCGCCCGCGTTGACGGGCTCGCTGAAGTTGACCGTGATGTTGTTACTGGGGCTAACGGCCGTGGCGCCGTTCGCCGGGCTCGTGCTCGTCACAACAGGGGCGCTGTCGGTCGTGAACGAGAAGTTGTAGTCGGCCGCCATGTGATCCGGCGGATCGTTCGAGTCGGTGTCGCTGACGTTGTTCGCGACCACCTTGACCGCGCACGTAGTCCCCTCCGGAAGATCGGCTGACGGGTCGAGGCTGATCGACGAGCCGGGCGAGCCGGTCACCGTAAAGGTCTTGGCTGTCCCGCTCGGGCACTCGAGCGTGAACGAGCTCGTCGACGCGGTCACGCTTTCGTTGAAGTTGACAAGGATGTTGGTGTTCACCGCGACGTTCGTAGCGCCGTTCGCCGGCGACGTGCTTGTTACCGCCGGCGCCGTGTCATTGGGCGTGACGAAAACAGGGAACTCGTTCGCCGTGCACTGCGACGGGTCGGTGACGTAGCGCAGCAGCCCCGTCGCCGTCGCGACGCAGAAGTACACCGTGCCGCTCGCCGGCGGAATCGTCAGCACCACCCCCGGCTTCTTGCACTGGAAGGGGGGAATCTTCCGGACGGATCCATCCGGCTGGATGCAGAGGGACAAAGGACCAGGCTTGATCGTGATCTTGTCCTCGCTGTTCTTGCACTGATTCAGGTTGGTGACGTAGCGCATGAGCCCGTTGCTCTTGAGCGCGCAGGCGAAGTTCATCTCCACCGGCGCTTGGGTTGCACTTGCCGAGCCCGACACCAGGCTGGCAACGCCAGCGAGCAGCAGGGCACCGATTGCGAACGTTCGAATGATCAAGTTGTAAGTCCCTCTCTCCCTCGGGAACACGTCGACGGCGCCCAGCAGTGTGTTGGTTTCTGCCACGCACTTCAACCGAAATGTTGGAGGCGGCCGACGGCGAGCCTAGACCCGCGCCGCAGCGATCAGCGCCTCGACGTCCTCCGCGCTCGGCTCCCAATCGCCGGCAGCCGCGTTCGCACGGACCTGCTCGGGCGTCGTCGCGCCCGCGATCACCGACCCGATCGGCGGCTGCGCCGCCAGTCCCCCGATCACGACGTCCAGGAGCGCCAAACCGCGAGCAGAGGCATACCCCTCCAGCGCTTCGATCACGTCGAATTCCGCGTCGGTGATCTCCTGCCCGGCGAGCCGAGTGTCCTCCGGCGGCGGCTCGCCTCGTCGGTACTTCCCTGTGAGCAGCCCGTTCGCCAGCGGCGAGTAGGGCAGAACGCCGATGCCCAGGCGCGCGCAAGTCGGCAAGAGCTCACGTTCTGCTTCGCGCTCCAGCAGGGAGTAGCGATTCTGCGCGCTGACGAATCGCGCCCAGCCGCGCTCGCGCGAGATCCGATCCGCCTCCTCGACCTGCTCCGCCGTGAAGTTGGAGGAACCGATGAAGCGCACCTTCCCCCCGTCGATCAGCTCGTTGAGTGCGCCGAGCGTCTCCTCGAGCGGCGTGACCCCGTCCGGACGGTGGTACTGGTAGAGGTCGACACGGTCGGTCTGAAGGCGCTCGAGCGACCGGTCGATCGCCCTGTGTATGTACGCGCGCGATCCGCGCGCAAGGTCTTTGTCCTCCTCCGAGACCGGATGGCCGAACTTAGTCGCGAGGACAACCTCGTCGCGCCGCCCCTCGAGCGCGGCGCCGACGAACCCCTCGCTCGATCCACGCGGCCGGCCGTAGACGTCGGCAGTGTCGAGCAGCGTAATCCCGACGTCGAGCGCGGCCTCGACGACGGCGCGCGTGCCCTGCTCGTCCACGACTCGGCCGAAGTTGTTGCAGCCGAGCCCGACGACCGAGACCTCGGGTCCGTCCTGGCCTAGCGAGCGGTAGTGCACCGCGGCGCTCCCCTCAGCGGACGATGCCGATGTTGAAGCGCGGCGTCCCAAGCGCTTGGAGCAGCCGCACCCAGAGAGCCACGTACATCTCGGCCGCCCGGGCGGTTTCGAGCCCACCCAGATCGACGATTCGCTCGCGCGGCCAGCCGAAGCTCTCGAGCAGATCGGACACCTGCGACTTCGCGTCGGCGTCGTCCCCCGAGACGAACACGTGATGCTCGCCTTCAAGCATCCCGGGATCGACCATGACCTCGTTGTTTATGGTGTTCAGCGACTTCACGACACGCGTTCCCGGGAACCTGCGCTGAATTTGTTCTGCGAGGGAGTCGGTGGATGAGGCGATCACGGCCGGCGGCCTCCCGCGCGAGGAGTCGAGCACGTTCGCGACGTCGACGAGCACCTTGTCGCGGAGGGCATCCTCACCGGCCTGCTCCAAGGCTGCCAGCGAGATGGTGCCGCCCGTGCAGTTGAAGACGACCTCGCCGAACTCGGCGGCGTCCGTGAACGTCCCGTTGCTCGCTCGCTCGCCGAGAGACGAGGCCCATTCCCGAGCGCTCTCGTTCGCGACGTCGCGCGACCCCATGCGAACGTCGTGGCCGACCTCGACGAGCTTTGTCGCGATCCTCTGCCCGACGACGCCGGTTCCGAGAACCCCGACCCGCACCGCGTGCGCTAGCGCTCGCGGTAGACGATCCGGCCGCGAGTCAGGTCGTACGGGGAGAGCTCGACTCGAATCCGATCACCGGGGTTGATCCGGATCCGGTAGCGCCGCATCTTGCCGGATGTATAGCCGAGCGTCTCGTGGCCGTTGTCCAGCGCAATCTTGTACATGCCGCTGCGGAACGCCTCGATGATCTCGCC
>JBKOXM010000037.1:0-4371 GCA_046724925.1 Actinomycetota bacterium
CCCTCGGTCGGCTGGCGCTGACCGGCTTGTCGCGGCTCCGTCCGCTCACCGAAGAGACGCTTGGCGATCTCAAGCTGGCACTGACGGAGGCCTGTACGAACTCGGTTCGCCACGCGTACGGCGGGGATGACGGCGTCGTGGAGATCGTGTTCGAGCTGCACGACGACCGCCTGGTGATCGAGGTTGCGGACGACGGTGGCGGGTTCGTCCAGGGCCAGGGAGATCCGCTCGAGGAGGAGCTTCCCGGCCTGTCGGAGGGAGGGCTCGGCATCGCGATCATCCGTGCTCTCGCCGACGACATCCAAATCGGACCGCGCGACGACGGTCGCGGCTCGCGCCTCCGGTTCGAGAAAGTCCTTCCCGGCTAGAAAAGCAGCCGCCGGCGTCGCTATTCTCGCGTCGCTCGGCGAGAAATCCCTCTACTCATGCTCCAACTCGTCAACGTCGGACACAAGTCGCTCGGCGACTACGCGACGATCGCAACACGCGGTCTGATGGACGAGATCAAGCGGCTGGCAGAGCCACTCGCCGGGAAGAGGGTGCTGCATCTCTCGGCGACGGCCTTCGGGGGTGGTGTCGCCGAGATCAACTACACGCTCATCCCGCTGATGCAGGAGGCGGGCCTGGAAGTCGAGTGGCGGATCATTCGCGGCGCCGAGGAGTTCTTCAACGTCACCAAGACCATCCACAACGCGCTGCAAGGAGCGCCGGGCGGGCTGAGCGACGAGCAGATCGAGATCTTCCACCGGTACAACGCTCTCAATGCCCGCGAGTTCGAAGACGAGTACGACTTCGTCGTAATCCACGACCCGCAGCCCGCCGCGGTCATCGACCACTTTCCCGACTTCGACGCTCATTGGATCTGGCGCTGCCACATCGATCTCTCGGAGCCGAACGAGCAGGTTCTGGAGGTCCTGCTTCCATCTCTTCGGCGCTACGACGCGACGATCTTCCACCGGCGTGAGTACGTGCCGCGGGCGGGGGGCCTACCCGAGGCCTACATCTGGCCGCCCGCAATCGATCCCCTGGCGCCGAAGAACATGGCCCTCTCGGTCGAAGACGCCGCCTACATCGTCGACCAGTTCGGCATCGACGTGGAACGTCCGCTGCTCACTCAGGTGTCTCGGTTCGACCCCTGGAAAGACCCACTCGGCGTGATCGACGCGTACCGGATCGTCAAGGAGCGTTTCGGCGACGTCCAGCTCGCGCTCGTGGGCTCGATGGCCCACGACGATCCTGAAGGCTGGGACTTCTACAACCAGACCGTCGCCTACGCCGGCGGCGACCCGGACATCTACATCCTCTCGAACCTCAACAACATCGGCTCGGTCGAGGTGAACGCCTTCCAGGTTCACTCGCAGGCGGTGATTCAGAAGTCGATCCGGGAGGGGTTCGGCCTGACCGTGAGCGAAGCTCTGTGGAAGGCGCGTCCGACGGTTGCAGGCCGTGTGGGCGGGATCGTCGACCAGATTCGCGACGGGGAGACCGGCTGGCTGGTCTCGTCGTCGTCCGAGTGCGCACATGCCTGCATCGAGGCGCTGCGTGACCCGGTGGAAGCGCGGACTCGGGCGCTTGCCGGGAAGGAGCACGTGAGGCGAAACTTCCTGACGCCGCGCCTTCTGCGCGACTGGCTGACGCTCTTCAACCGGCTACTCGGGAACGATACGGCCGGCGTCGAGATCGCCACGGTCGCGGCTCCCACCAGCTGATCGCGCGTACCGGCCGCTTTTCGCGGCCCGGCTACCCTTCTCGCGCCATGGCCCGCAGGAAGCTGATCGTCGTGTCGAACCGGGGGCCTGTCTCGTTTGGGCGCGTGGACGGTGAGCGCATCGCGCGTCGAGGAGGCGGTGGCCTCGTCACTGCGCTTCGGAACCTCGTCTCACATCACGACGTCACCTGGATTGCCAGCGCGATGACAGACGAGGACCGAGTGGTAGCGCGGGAAGCAGGTGGAGAGCCGATCCAGGAGCACGCGCGCGACGGCGCGGCTTATCGGCTTCTGCTCGTGGAGCACGATCGTCAGGCCTACGACTGGTTCTACAACGTCGTTGCGAACCCGACGCTCTGGTTCATCCAGCACTACCTATGGGAGCTCGCGCACACTCCGAACATCGATCAGGGATTCCGGCGAGCGTGGGACGAGGGCTACGTCGCGGTGAATCGCGCCTTCGCCGACGCGGTCCTCGGGGAGCTCGAGCGCGAGCCGGAAGCGAGCGTGTTCTTCCACGACTACCACCTGTATCTCGCTCCCCGATTCGTGCGCTTCGTACGGCCTGACACAGCGCTCGGCCATTTCGTGCACATCCCCTGGCCGCAGACGGACTACTGGCACGTTCTGCCCGACTCGACCAGGGACGCCATCCACGCGGGCCTGTTGGCCTGTGACTCGGTCGGCTTCCACGCGGAGCGGTGGCGACGGAACTTCCTCCGCTCGTGCGCCGATTTCGTCGAGTGTCGAGTCGACTTCGACGGGGGAGCGGTCGAGCTCGAGGGTCGGCGCGTCCGGGTCCGGGTGAATCCGATTTCGGTCGATCCGCTCGAGTTCGACGAGCTCAGAGAGAGCCCCGCGGTGCTCGAGGCCGAGCAGGAAATCGTCGCGCGTCGGCCCGAGAAGCTCGTGCTGCGCGTGGATCGAACTGACCCGTCGAAGAACGTCATCCGAGGATTCCGAGCGTTCGAGGCATACCTACGTGACCACCCGGAGGCCCATCGCCGGGTCGGGATGCTTGCGCTGCTCGATCCCTCCCGCCAGGAGATTCCGGAATACGCGGAGTACTTGGGCTCGATCCAGCGGGCGGCCCGCGAGGTCAACGACCGGCTCGGCACCGAAGGCTGGGACCCGATCGACTTGCAGATCCGTGACGACTTCCCGCAAACGGTGGCCGCGTACAAGCAGTTCGACGTCCTCCTGGTGAATGCGATTTTCGACGGGCTCAACCTGATCGCAAAAGAGGGAGCTCTCGTGAACGCACGCGATGGCGTGGTTGTCTTATCAGACAACGCGGGGGCGTACGAAGAGCTCGCGCCGTGGGTGATCGGAGTGAATCCGTTCGACGTGGAGGGCCAGGCCGGCGCCATTGCTCAGGCGCTGGAGCTCGCACCGGAGGACCGGCGGGCTAGGCTCGAGGCGATCCGCGCGCACGTGCGTGAGCACGATCTCCAAGCGTGGCTGGAGGGGGAAATCGAAGCGCTGGAGCCGGGTGCGGCCACGCTTCGAGGCTAGGATCGCCGAGGTTTGAGCGAGTTGTCGCACGTCCGTGCCGGCGGCGAGGTCAGGATGGTCGACGTCGGCGGCAAGCCGCAGGTGCGCCGACGCGCGGTGGCGCGCGCCGAGCTGCGGATGTCGACCGAAACCGCACAGCGCCTGCGTGAGCTTCCGAAGGGCGACGCCCTCGCAACGGCGCAGATCGCCGGGATCATGGCGGCGAAGCGAACGAGCGAGCTGATCCCGTTGTGCCACCCGCTGCCGCTTTCGAACGTGGAGGTGACAATCGACGTCCGAGACGACCGCGCCGACATCGTTGCTGCGGTCGAGACCGTGGCCCAGACGGGCGTGGAGATGGAGGCGCTGGTGGCCGCCAGCGTGGCCGCGCTCACGATCTATGACATGGCGAAGGCGATTGACAAGGAGATGGCGGTCACCGAGGTTCGACTGGTGGAGAAGACGAAGGAGCCCGTCTGAAATCCGCGGTCCTGACAGTCTCGGACGGGGTCGCCGACGGGACGCGCGAGGACGCCAGCGGCGATCTGCTCGCAGAGCTACTGGAGCGGGAAGGCTTCGAGGTCGCTCGGCGAGTCGTTCACGACGACGCGGACGAGATCTCCGATGCGCTCGTGGACCTCTGCCGCCAGGCCAGCGTCGTTCTCACGACAGGTGGAACAGGGCTCGCGCCGCGCGATGTCACCCCGGAGGCGACTGCAGCGGTCGTCGATCGGATTGCCCCGGGAATCGCAGAAGCGATCCGTGCCGACGCCGCCGGAAAAACGCCACACGCGCTGTTGGCGCGCGGCATCGCAGGCACTCGCGGCTCGACGCTGGTCGTGAACCTGCCGGGCTCGACCGGAGGTTGCCGCGACGGCTTCGAGGTGCTTCGCCCGGCCCTCCGGCACGCGCTCGAGCTTCTTGCCGGAGAACGTGACGTGTCGCACCACCAGACCTGAGGCGGGCACAAACCTGCGCCGCTCGTGCGCGCCTCGTGGCGAGTGGGCGGGTGTCCGTCACGGTGTCGACACGCCCGCATGCCGCTTCCGCGCGCTTTTCCTCGATAGGATCGCCGCGGGGAGGAGGTCGTGGTACCTATGGAGGGACATGTCCGAGAAAGGCATGCGCGGCCGATAATCGAGGCGCGCGGGCTCGGCAAGCAGCTGGGC
>JBKOXM010000088.1:0-7888 GCA_046724925.1 Actinomycetota bacterium
GACGAGCTCGCGTTTCGGAGCAACCAGAAGGTGCTCTCAGCGTGGCGTGACGAGCAGTCGTAGTGCGAGCGGGCGGATCTTGAAGTGCACCGGCGTCTCGAGCTCGGTCGGCTCGCCGTCGACAGCCGCTGCAAGAGTGCCCGCGGCCGCGTCGATTCTGAAGCTCTCCACGCTGCGCTCCTCCCACGCGCTGCGGACGAGGCCGCGGGCCGCGTAGAGGTAGAGGCGACCCTCGTCGAGCCGCTCTCGCTCGCCGAGCGACCACGGCTCGAGCGTGTACGCATTGTTCGCGACCAGCACAAGACGAGCTTCGATGGGCGTGCCGTCGATTTGGAGGCCGAGCGGGTGGCGCGAGCGGGCAAGCAACAGGAGCGCGCGCAAGCGAGCGAGCACTTCGCGGCGTCGCCGATGGTGCTCTCGTCGGTGCACGAGTCGCGCATAGAGGCCGAGCGACACGTTGTTCAGGAAGATCGCGTCGTCGACGACCCCAACGTCGACCCGTCGCTCCTCGCCGCGGGAGAACGCGGCGAGCGCTCCGACCGGATCGTCGCGATCGAGCCCGATGTCGCGTGCGAAGTGGTTCCTGGTTCCGAACGGGACGCAGACGAAGGGCACGTTGCGCTCGATCGCGATGGCGGCGACGGCTCCGAGCGAGCCGTCCCCGCCCGCCACCCCGAGCGCATCCGCGTCGGCGGTTCGAGCAAGCTCGGCCGCGTCCTCGCCACCAGCCAGCACGTGGGCTTGCACGCCTTCGCGAACGGCTGCCGCACGTAACTCCTCGGCGTCAGGCCCGCCGCGCCCGGACCGGGGGTTGATGACGAGGAAGCCGGGCAGGCAGGAAACCCTAACGACGACCTCCGGTCGAAGCGGACGCTCGCGGTCTCTATGTGAGCGTCTGAAACGATCGCTCACTCAAGCGAAAACGGACACGACGTGGGTCCTGCGGGCCGGCAGATTGAGCCGTTTGGCCCATGAATGCACGGCCCGGGATTTCGATGATGGAAGAGGCATGGATCGCGGTTTTCACACGATCGAGGACGACCTCTCCGACACCTGGCTTGGCGACTGGGCCGGAGCCGGCATCGCCGAGCTCGAGGCATACCTGGCGAAGCACGCGGCGTTCGTGGTCTTCCTCGAGCAGCGAGAGGCTTAGAGAGTTCCTCGTTTCGCTGGGCCGGGCGCTAAGATCGCGCCGTGTCGCCCGGCGAGCGCGCTCCTTTCAATCTCAGCTACCTCGTCAAGGGCCTGCCGGGTCATCCGCTCCACCCGCCTTTGACGGACGCGACGATCGGCGCCTACACGTTCGCAGTCATCGCTGCACTCACCGATGTGCTCGGCATCAGTGACAATGCCGCGACGCACGGCTGGTGGCTGGCTTTGGTCGTCGGTCTGATCATCACAGCACCGACCGCTCTCACGGGGCTCATCGATTGGTTGGGCATTCCATGGGGGTCGCCGCTATGGAGGACGGCGACCCTGCATCTCACCTCCATGGTCATCGCCACGGTCTTCTTCGGGCTCGCGGCGATCTTCGGCCACGACGGCTTCCTGGAGGGAAACGTGCACGCGGGAGCCTTTGTCCTCACCCTGGTTGGATTCGGGTTCCTGACGCTCGGCGGCTGGCTGGGCGGAACCGTCGTCTTCGTTCACGGCATGCGCGTGCTCAACCTGGTGGAGGAGCCGACCGCGCGCGCGGTCACCCCCGAGCCGAAGCCCGAGAAGGTCGGCGCCGAAGGCGAGTAACGAGCGCGCCGCTTCGCGGCGCGCTAGGTCTGTGCTTCGACCTGCTCGAGACCGAGCGAACGCTCGAGCGACGACTTCGGCTGAGCTCCGATCGCCGCTGCAGCGGGTTCGCCGCCCTTGAAGAGGATCATCGTCGGGATCGAGGCGATCCCGTAGCGCTGGGCGAGCCCCTGCTCCTCGTCGATGTTGACCTTGACGAGCTTCAGCTCGTCCGGGCGTTCGTCCGCGATCCGTTCCAGCACGGGAGAGACCGCGTGGCAAGGGCCGCACCATTCGGCCCAGAAGTCGACCAGGACGGCCTTGTCGCTCTGAACGACTTCCTCGTCCCAGGTCTGCTCGGTTACGTCCTTCGGCATGAAGTGAGATTCCTTTCAGGTGGAAACAGCGTGGGTCTTACCCACTTATCAACGCCGCGAATCGCTCCGATGTTCCCGAAGGAAAGCGCTGAGCGCCCGCAGAGGTGATTCCTAGAATGGCCACGATGAAGCGCATCTTCGCCCCGCTGTCGGACAAGCCCGATCACACGGGCCTCGAGGTCGAGGTCCTCGAGTGGTGGGACGACGAGCGCATCTTCGACCGCCTGCGCGAGCAGAACGCCGAGGGGGAGCGATTCTCGTTCGTCGACGGGCCGATCACGGCCAACGGGCCGATGGGTGTTCACCACGCGTGGGGGCGCACGTTGAAGGACGTCTTTCAGCGCTACAAGGCGCTACGGGGGTTCCACCAGCGCTGTCAGAACGGCTTCGACTGCCAGGGGCTCTGGGTCGAGGTCGAGGTCGAGAAAGCGCTCGGCCTCAACTCGAAGCGCGAGATCGAGGACTACGGCCTGGCGGAGTTCGCGGAGCGCTGCAAGGAGCGTGTCGCCGACTTCGCCGAAGTGATCACACAGCAAGACCGTCGCCTCGGCAGGTGGATGGACTGGGACAACGACTACTACACGTTCTCCGACACGAACATCGAGTACATCTGGCGCTTCTTGAAAACCGTGCACGAGCGGGGCTGGCTGTACAAAGGGCACCGTTCGACGCAGTGGTGTCCGCGTTGCGGGACGTCTCTCTCTCAGCATGAGCAGGCCGGCGACGAGAGCTACGTCGAGCTCGAGCATCCCTCGCTCTACGTCCGCTTTCCGCTCAAGGAGCGGACGGGCGAGGCGCTCGTCGTGTGGACGACGACGCCGTGGACGCTGCCCGCCAATGTCGCCGCCGCCGTCAAGCCCGATGCCGAGTACGGCCTGCGCGACGGTGGCTGGTGGTTGGCCAAGGAGGAGGAGGTCTATGAGCGTACGGCTAAGGGCGAGGAGCTCGTCGGGCTGACCTACAAGGGCCCGTTCGACTATCTGCCGGCGCAGCAAGGAGTCGAACACCGCGTGATCCCTTGGGACGACGTCTCGCTCTCGGAAGGAACGGGGATCGTCCACATCGCACCCGGCGCCGGCACGGAGGACTTCGAGCTCTCGCGCATCCACGACCTGCCCGTGCTGATGCCCATCGACGAGTCGGGCCGGATGCTTGCGGACTACGGCGATCTCGCGGGTCTGACGACCGACGAGGTCGAACAGCCCGTGATCGAATCGCTCGCCGAGCGCGGGCTGCTCGTGGAGGCGGGCCGCGTCACCCACCGGTACCCGGTCTGCTGGCGCTGCAAGACGCCACTCGTCTTCCGGGTCGTCGACGACTGGTTCATCTCGGTGGACGAGATTCGACAGCCGTTGTTCGAGGCGAACGCGACCGTCGAATGGACGCCACGCTTCTACTCGAAGCGCATGGACGACTGGTTCCGAAACATGGGGGACTGGAACATCTCGCGCAAGCGCTACTTCGGGCTGCCGCTTCCGTTCTATCCCTGCGAGTGCGGACATCTCAACGTCGTCGGCTCGAAGCCCGAGCTCGAGGAACGCGCGACGGCGGGTCTCGAAGGCTTGGAGGAGCTGCACCGGCCGTGGATCGACGACGTCACGATCCGCTGCGAAGCCTGCGGACGGGAGGACGTTCGCCGCATCCCGGACGTCGGCGATGCGTGGCTCGACGCAGGCATCGTGCCGTTCTCGACGTTGGGGTGGCAAAACCCGGCGTGGAGCGACGGCGGCTATGCGACTGGTGCCGCTCGAGGACTGACCGGCGCCGATCTCCCCGACCACGCCTACTGGGAGCGCTGGTACCCCGCCGATTGGATCTCGGAGAGCCGCGAGCAGATCCGCCTCTGGTTCTACTCCATGTCGTTCATGGCGGTCACGCTCGAAGGCCGTTCTCCGTACAAGCGAGTACTTGCGTACGAGCGGCTACGCGACGAGACCGGCCGCGAGATGCACAAGTCGTGGGGGAACGCGATCGAGGCGGACGAGGCGATCGAACGCATGGGGGCCGACGTGATGCGGTGGCAGTTCGCAGAGCACCCGCCGAGTCAGAACATCAACTTCGGCTACGGCCCCGCGGATCAGATCAAGCGCCGCTTGCTGACGCTTTGGAACTCCGTCTCGTTCTTCGTCACCTACGCGAACATCGAGGGCTTCCAGCCGAGCTACGCCGACCTCGAGCAGGGGCCGAGCGGCGTCGACCTGCGTCCACTCGACCGGTGGTTGGTAGCGCGCACGCAACAGATGGTCTCCGAAGCAGAGGCCGGGTACGAGCGATGGTGGACGCCTGCCGTCACGCGCGCGTTCGAGTCGTTCGTCGACGACCTCTCCAACTGGTACATCCGCCGCTCGCGGCGGCGCTTCTACGCGTTCGACGAGGCCGCATTTCGGACGCTGTGGTACGCCCTCGTCCAATCTCTGCGCGTGATCGCGCCGGTGATGCCGTTCCTCGCCGACCACCTGTGGCGGAACCTGGCCGGCGAAGCCTGCGAGGAGGCCCCTGATTCGATCTTCCTCGCGGGCTGGCCCACCGAGCTCGCGGCGCTCCGAGACGAAGTGCTGTTGACCGAGATCGCGGAGGTCCGCCGAGTGGTCGAACTGGGACGCCAAGCCCGCGCCGCGTCAGGGCTCAAGCTGCGCCAGCCGCTCCGGCGACTCCTCGTCCAGGGAGCGGCGGCAGCGGAGGGGCATCGCGACGAGATCGGCGAAGAGCTCCGAGTGAAGGACGTCGAGTTCGGCGAGGTCGAAGCCACCGAGTTGGCGGTCAGGCCGAACCTGCCCGTGCTCGGGCCGAAGCTCGGCAAGGAGCTCGATCGTGTGCGCGCCGCACTCGCCGCAGGCGAATTCGAAGAGCTGGGCGAGGGCGGGTTTCGAGTGGCCGGGCACGAGCTCACCGCCGACGAGGTGCTCGTCGAGCGACGTGGTCGCGAAGGCTGGGCTGTGGCGGCGGACGGCGGCGTGACGGTCGCGCTCGACACTGCGGTCGACACCGAGCTCGAACTGGAAGCGCGCGTCCTCGATCTGGTCCATCAGCTGAACTCGATGCGCCGAGAACAGGGATTCGAGCTGACCGACCGCATCGTGGTGGAGCTACCTGCGGAGCACGCCGAGCTCGTCGAGCGGCACGGCGACTGGATCAAGGACGAAGTGCTCGCGGTTTCGATCGAGACGAACGGGGCCGTCGGCGAACCGAGGATCGCGAAAGCCCAGACGAAGTAGGATTCCGCCGAGGAGGAAGCTCGTTGGGTCGATGAAGCCTTTGCGCTGTTACCTGCGGTCGCATCGCTGGGTCGAGAAGGTCCAGGCGGGGATGACGTACTACGAGTGCAGGCGCTGCGGCAAGTACCGCGACCCGATCCAAACCGGGCTGCCCATCTTCACTCCTAGTCGCCCGCTACGAAAAAGATCCATCGACCGTCGGGGGTGATCCCCGCCCGCCAGTCGAGATACGTGCCGTACTGCGCGGTTTTCTCGATCTCCTCGTCACTCATGATCGGCGCGAGAATCGCCTTTTGTTCGGCGGTCAGCGTTGCCGGCTCGACGTCGTAGGCGAACGGCCAGACGTAGATCTTGCGCGCGCTCGCGAGGCCGCCGGGCGTGTCCAGCACTGTGTGCGGCATCTTCAGGATCGCGGCGAGCGCGTCGGCCGGGCCTGGATCGAGGAAGCCAGGTGGCAGGCGGCCCGATTCTTGCTCCAACCGGCGCCAGTACGCGGCAGGCCCACCCTCCGCGGCGCCGTACGTGTACTCGAATTGCCGCCGATCCGCGAGCGCCTCGAGCCGCTCGTAATCGTGCGCATCGGCCGCCGCGAGGAGCGCAGCACGCGTTCGCTCGACGGGGCGGGGAAGCAACTCCCCTTCGGCGGCTGCTTCTACGGGCACCTCTGGACGGAACAGCACGAGCGTCTCGGCCGCGCGATCGAGCACGCTCTTTCGTTCGGGCCAGTTGCTTCCGGGCGTCCGGAACGTCTGCAGCACGAGCGGCGGCTGTTCGCCGCGATCGACGACGTACGCGTACGTGACCAAGCCCTTCTCGAACAGGCCCGCACCGGTCGACGTCGCATGGATCCGCAGCGCGGGCCGTCCCGCTACCTCGAGCTCTTCGCGTGTGGCATCGGTAAAGAACCGAGGCGCGCTGAAACTGCTCGCGACGGCGTCGAACGAATTCTGGGCCGGCGCAACCTCCATCGCGAAGCCGTACACGTCCGAGTTCTCTGGAACCTGAAGCGGTCTCGGGTCGAAAAACGTGCATGCACCAGCGCCAGAAAGCTCCGCCGAGTGCCAGTCCGACGGATACGCGACCGCGTAACCCTCCGTGCGGTTCGCGCAGATCGACCAGTCGCGGGGAATCTCTCTGACCGTTTGCTCACCGCGCGTGCCCGCGACGTAGCCGACCGCGCCTGCCGCCGCGACGAGCAGGAGCCCGACGGCGACGACGAGGAGGCGTCTCAGGACGCGCTCTCGGCGAGCGCGAGCTCGCGACGGAGCTCGACCGGCAGCTTGAAGGTGACGTCCTCGTCAACCATCCGGAACGCCTCGATGCGCTCGACTCCACGTGCCCGGAACCAGTCACATACACGCTCGACGAGCTTCTCAGGCGCCGAGGCTCCGGAGGTCAGGCCCACGGTCTCGGCCTCCTCGAGCCAGCGCTCGTCGATCTCACTTTCGTCGTCGATCAGATGTGCGGCGACCCCGGCAGCCCGCGCGACCTCGACGAGCCGGTTGGAGTTCGAGCTGTTCCGCGACCCGATCACCAATAGGAGGTCGACCTCGGGGAGCATCTCCTTCACGGCCCACTGCCGGTTGGAGGTCGCGTAACAGATGTCCTCTTTCTTCGGCGCGCGGATCTCAGGAAAGCGGCGTCTCAACACGCGGATGATCTCCATCGTCTCGTCGACCGAGAGCGTGGTCTGAGTGATGTAGGCGAGCTTCGTGTCAGCCGGCAGTTGAAGCGCCTCGGCGTCCGCGACGGACTCCACGAGGATCGTCGCCTCTGGCGCTTCGCCCATGGTGCCCTCGACCTCCTCGTGCCCTCCGTGTCCGATCAGAACGATCGTGTAGCCCTCGGCGGCGTAGCGGCGCGCCTGGACGTGGACCTTGGTGACGAGCGGGCACGTCGCGTCGATCGCGTTGTGGCCCCGCGCCGCGGAGTTGGTGTGCACCGCCGGAGCGACGCCGTGAGCCGAGAAGACGACTGTCGCCCCCTCCGGCACGTCCTCCTCGGTCTCCACGAAGACGGCGCCGCGCTCTTCGAGATCGCGCACGACGTGTGCGTTGTGGACGATCTGCTTGCGCACGTAGACCGGCCGCCCGTAATGCGCAAGCGCGAGCTCGACGGTTTCCACCGCCCGCTCGACCCCAGCGCAATATCCCCGCGGCGCCGCGAGGAGAATTCGCTCGACCATCGGGGCCAGGATATGCGGGACCGCCTGGGCTTCGGTTCAGCCCGGTAGCTGGGAAATGGACGGCTCCCGCGGCGAAAGTGCGCAGCACTTCGCCGGTTCGAAAATAGGCCGTTCGGCCTATTGGCATGCGGGTCGCGGAGTTGTAGCGTCATCTGCACTGGGCGATGCGAACCGCGGTGCTTTCCTGGCCTTGTAGCCCGCGGTTGGCACTCGAGAGGGCCTGGCGCTCCGACCCCCCGACCGGTCAGGCCTTCTCGTAGAGCCCCAAAAGTGCGACGCGCTTACGCGACGCACTTTTGGCGCGAAGCCGCTGCTGGATTGCACCTGAAAGGGCGAGATGTATCGCTCGATAGGGCGAGAATCTAGCCCTGCTCGGCCCTGCTCCCTAT
>JBKOXM010000187.1:0-6428 GCA_046724925.1 Actinomycetota bacterium
CCCAAGGAGACCGCGAGCACGAGATCTTCTCGGCCTGCTTGACGACCGCGGTCGGCGGGCGCGGCGCGCTTCGGCCGTCGTCGACGCCGGCGAGCAACGACGCGCCGAGGACCAGACCGAGCGCGATCGCGATCGCCGCGCGCGGGAACGGGGCGGAGGCAGTAGAGGCGCGCGGCGACATGGAGTGGGATGTTCGCCCCCGCATCGGCCGACCCTTCTCCCCTGCGCCCTCAAAACCAGGGACTGTCCCTGGTTTGCAACGGAGTCGTGCCGAAACGGCGCCGAGTTCGTGCCGGGACCCGCCGTTTCGGACACCGGAGCGATCGTGCGGGCGGACGTTCGAGCGTAGGTTTGGCGCGTGCGCGGCTGCCGGGAGCCGCATCCATCGTCGTCGATCCGGAGCGATGCGGCTGGTCCGAGCGCGTACGCGGGCCTCCCGATGCCAACGAGCGCGCTTACGCGCCGCAGTAGGCCAGATCCGCCGTTGCAGAAAGCGCGCCGTCAACGGCGTAGCTATCGCCATTCGCGCCCAGGACGACCACCTTTCTCCCGTCTCTCGTGGCTCGCACGCGCGTCACATATCCGAGGAAGCCGCCGTCGTGACCCCACGCGTAGCCGCACGAGACTCGCCTCAAAGCAATGCCGAGCCCGTAGCGAACGGGGCCTTCCGCCGGCACGGTTCGCAGCATCTGTCGGAGCAGCGCCGGTCGGAGAACCTTTCCGCCGAGAAGCGCTTGAAAGAAACGGGCGACGTCGTCCGCGGTCGAGACGATCGCGCCGTCCGCCCAGGCCCCGCCGCCGACGCTCTGGGTCACGTCGAGCGGCTTTGCGCCCACTGGAAAGAAGCCCCCGGGGAGCGTGTACCCATGGGCCACGGGTTCGGCGAGGTGGGGTCGGTCCTCGAGCGACGTGTGCTGTAACTCGAGGGGCTGGAAAATCCGATCGGAGAGCACGGCGCCGAGCGGCTTCGCCTCTACGCGCTCGATCACCAGCCCCAAGATCTGGTAGCCGGTGTTCGAGTAATGCCAATCCGAACCAGGCCTGAAGCCCAGGGGCTTCGAGGCGGCAAGTGCGATCTGAGCGCGAGGCGTTACGACCGTCCGCAGATTGCGTTCGAGACCCTCCAGGTACGAGAGGGCCTCCGTGTAGTTGAAGAGGCCGCTCGTGTGGCTCAGGAGTTGCCGAAGCGTGATGCGTCGTCCCTGGGGCAAAACGCCCGGCAGCCAGCGCTCGACGGTGTCGGCGAGTCGGAGCCGTCCTTCGCCGACGAGTTGCAGGACGACTGTCGCGACGAATGTCTTCGTCACGCTGGCGATTCGGAAGCGGTCGTCCGGCCGCATGGCTCGACGTGGGCGGAGCTGAGCCAGGCCTACAGCCGCGTTGGCCGTGAATGCTCGGCTGCGAATTGCGGCTACCACTCCGGGAGCGCCCTCACTCCGAACGAACGCGATTTCGCGCTGGAGCTCGGCTCGTTGCTGCGAGCCGGCCTCGTTCTCTTTGGATCCCGCGCACGCCGCGATCGCGAGCGCGAGGGCGCATGCGACTGCCGCGCGCATCAGTCCCAGGGCGGCGGGTTGTGCACCCAGCGGCCGCCCACCATCGTGGCGACTATCCGCAGTTCGGGAAGCTCCTCCGGCGGAATTTCGACCGGGTCGCGGTCGAGCACGACGAGGTCGGCGAGATAACCCGGTAGGAGCTTCCCGCGTCGGCGCTCGTCGCGCGCGAGCCAGGCCGGATTCACCGTCACGGCGCGGAGCGCGTCCTCGACGCCGAGCGCCTGCTCCGGACGCCACGCCGGCCGGTCGTCGAGCGTTCGCAGAACGCCCGCGCGGATTCCCTCCAGCGGGTCGAGCTCCTCGATCGGCGCATCGGATCCGTTCGCCAGCAGAGCACCGGCGTCCAGCAGCGAGCGGTACGCGTATGCCCGCTCGGTCATCCCGGCCCACAGCGTGTCCGCGAGATCGCGGTCGGAGGGTGCATGCGAGAACTGCACTGACGCGGCGACGCCCAGCTCGGCGAAGCGGCCGACGTCCTCGTCGGCGAGGAGCTGTGCGTGCTCGATCCGCTGGCGCAACCCGCGCGGCCGCCACTCGTCCGCGGTCTCCTCGAAGGCGTCGAGCGCGTCGCGGTTCGCACGGTCGCCGATTGCGTGGACGGCGATGGGAAAGCCTGCCCGCGCCCCGCGCCGAATGATCTCCGCGAACTCCTCGCGCGACGTGATCTCGATCCCCTTCCAATGAACGCGGCCCCCGGGAACGCGGCCGACGATCTCCTCGCTCGCGTCGAGAAGCCGCGCCGTTTGCGAGCCAAGCGTGCCGTCCATGAACACCTTCAGGTAGCCGAGTCGCAGCATGGTGTTGCCGAAGCCGCTCCGCACGCCCAGCGCCTCCAGCTCCGGCAGCTGCTCGTACGGAAGCGACTGCCACACGCGGAGCGTGAGCGCGTCCTCGGCATCCAGGCGCTGCCAGAACCGAAGCGCGCCGAGCCACCCGTCCTTGTCATGCACCGCCGCCACGCCGCGCGCGTTTGCGACCTTCATCCCCTCGCGCATCGCGTCGACGTACTCGTCGTCCGAGATCTCGACGTAGCGATCCCGGAAATGCCAACACGATTCCTCCCGCAGGATCCCGCTCGGCTCTCCCTGCTCGTCGAGCTCGACGACGCCCCCGGGTTGCTGCAAGTCGCCGTCGGCGCGGGCGAGCGCAGCCGAGTTCAGCCAGACGGAGTGCGAGTCGCGCGCCATCAGCGCCACTGGAACGTCGCCTGTCACGGCGTCGAGTGCTTCCTTCGTGGGTTCGACGTCCGGCGACCACTCACCGCTCCGCCAGCCGCGGCCGCGCAACCAGCCGCCCGGACGCACCGAGCCGAGTCCGTCGCGCACGCGCGCAAGGGCCTCCTCGAGTGATTCCGTCCCTTCGAGCCGGACCTCGTGCTGCGCGACCGCCCACGTGGCGAAATGGACATGTGAGTCCGTAAAGCCCGGCAAGACGCACCGGCCGCCGAGGTCGACGCGATCCGGAGGCGCGAGGGCCGTCTCGTGCGTTCCGACGCCGCCGGCAACACGCTCGCCGGCGATCGCCAAGGCTCCCGCGACGGGCAGCGACGCGTCCATCGTGCGGACCACGCCGTTTTCGAGGATCATCGGCCTGACTCTAGACCTGCACGTTCTGAGGAGGTCTCATGATCGACCATGTCACCGCAACGGTCAGCGACGCGGATTCCGCGAAGCGTTTCTACGAACAGGCGTTGGCGCCGCTCGGCTACTCGCTCCAGATGGAGTTCCCGGGCGCGGCCGGCTTCGGCTCCGGGGAGGGGATGGCGGACTTCTGGATTGGGTCGCAGGAGGGCCGCGGAGCCTCGCACGTCGCGTTCAGCGCACCCGATCGCGCGACCGTTGACAAGTTCTACGAGGCGGCGATGGGAGCCGGCGGCAAGGACAACGGCCCGCCCGGCCTTCGGCCGCACTACCACGAGACGTATTACGCCGCGTACGTCCACGACCCGGACGGAAACAACATCGAAGCCGTCTGCCACGCGCAGGAGTAGCTGCGGTACCACGCGCCGCGTTCATCGATCACCTGACGCTGGCGTGCGCAACCTCGAGCGCTCGCGCCGATTCTACGAGCGGGCGCTCGAGCCGTTCGGGACTCGCGTCGTCGAGAGCAGCCAGAGGGCGATCGGCTTATGCCGCACGGCGGAGTGAGGCCCCTTCGAAGCGGTCTTCAGCGCCTGTCAGGTGATCTCGAAACGGGCTACGATCGCTCGTTCGTAATCCAGGCAGGGGGGGACAGACTCGTGAAACGACTCGTGCTCGCGGGCGTGTTGGCCGCGCTGGTCGCCAGCATGCCGGCTGCAGCGATTACCTACGGCCAGCCCGACGGGAACCGCCATCCCAATGTCGGCGCGATGATTCGACTCCGCGCCGACGGCCAGTACCGGATTCTGTGTAGCGGCTCGCTGATCGCGCCGACGATCTTCCTGACGGCGTCCCATTGCACTCGGTTCCTTGAGGATCAAGGCATCTCGGACGTTTGGGTCACGTTCGACCCGACGTTCACGCAGTCGTCGACGCGGATTCACGGGACGATGCACTCGAACCCGCTCTTCAACCAGGCGCAGTCCGACACCGGGGACATCGCCGTGATCGTCCTCGATCAAGCGGTGAACGTCGCGCCTGTTCAGCTGCCGCCCGCCGGCCTGCTCGACCAGATGAAGGCGGACGGAACGCTCAACCGGACGCTCTTCACGTCGGTCGGCTACGGCGTCCAGGAGCCCAACCCGGGTCCAGGCGGGATCGTCAACCCGTTCCCGATGCAGCGCTGGTTCTCCGTTGGCGAGTTCAATGCGTTGAACAAGGCCTGGATGCGCATCTCGCAGAACCAGGCGACCGGCGACGGCGGCACGTGTAGCGGCGATTCGGGAGGTCCGCAGTTCCTCGGCGCCGGCGCCGACGAGACGCCGATGCAGGTGAGCATCACCATCACCGGTGACGTCTTCTGCTTCGCGACGAACGTCGTCTACCGGATTGACACGCCACAGGCGCGGGCGTTCCTGTCGCAGTTCGTCACGCTTCCGTAGCTCTGCATGCCGCGCGGGCAATCGCCGCGAATAGACTCGGTCCGTGACGCACGACCCGCTGACCGACGAGCAGCGCGAGATCCGCGACCTCGTACGGACGCTTGCGCGCGAGCGCGTGGCGCCTCGGGCGGCCGAGATCGACAAGTCGGCCGAGTTCCCCTGGGACATGGTCGAGCTCTTTCGCGAGTACGAGCTCTTCGGCCTGCCCTACGACGAGGAGTACGGCGGCACCGGCACCGGCGCGCTGATGGTCCTGGTCGCGGTCGAGGAGCTGTCGAAGGTCTGCGCGACGACCGGGCTGATCATGGCGGTGCAGGAGCTCGGCTCGCTCGGCCTCAAGCTCGCGGGCACCGAGGAGCAGAAGCAGCGCTACTTGCCGAAGCTGGCCAGCGGCGAGTGGCTATGCGCGTACGCGCTCACCGAGCCTGGTTCCGGCTCCGATTCGGCGGCGATGCGTTCGGAGGCGCGACGCGAGGGCGACGAGTACGTCCTCAACGGCTCCAAGCGCTTCATCACCAACGCGGGCGTGGCAGAGCTCTACACCGTCTTCGCCAAGACCGACCCGACCGCCGGCCACAGCGGGATCTCAGCCTTCGTCGTCGAGGCTTCGTCGCCGGGCTTCGAGGTGGGGCGCATCGAGCCCAAGATGGGAATCAAGGGCTCGACGACCGGTGAGGTCTTCTTCAACGACCTGCGCATTCCGGCCGACAACCTCCTCGGGGAGGAAGGCGAGGGCTTTCGGATCGCGATGCGGATCCTCGACCGCTCACGTCCGGGGATCGGCGCCCAGGGACTCGGGCTCGCGCAGGGAGCCACCGACTACGCGCTCGAGTATGCGAAGTCCCGCGAGACCATGGGCAAGCCGATCGCGGAGCATCAGCTGATCAGCGCCAAGCTCGCCGACATGGAGACGCGCTGCGAGGCTGCGCGCGGGCTGCTCTACAAGTGCGGGCAGATGATCGACGACGGCGTCGACGGACCCGAGCTGACGAAGATCTCGGCGATGGCCAAGCTGTACTGCACCGACGTCGCGATGGACGTCACCACCGAGGCTGTGCAGATCCTCGGCGGCTACGGCTACATCCAGGAGTACCCCGTCGAGCGGATGATGCGCGACGCCAAGATCACGCAGATCTACGAGGGCACGAATGAGATCCAGCGTCTTGTCATTGCGAGGGAAATGGTCAAGGAAAATCGCGCATTCCTGCTGGCAGGCGTCGCGTGAGAGCCCGCAGGGCAGACCGCGCGAAAACCGAGAGGTTTTCGCGCGCAGGAACGACGATCCAGCGACTCGTGATCGCGCGCGAGATGGTGAAGGAGAACCGCGCCTTGCTGCTCGCCCGCGTGGCCTAGGAGGGTTTGGTGGAACGTTGCTCGTCGGCAGAGTGTGATGGTCGTTTCGAGGCAAGGACGCAGGGAGCGGTCGTATCCGTTGCGATACGGGCGCGACTGAGGACGCCGTCCTCGGGGCGAGCAGCGCGCTCTGACGACTCAGCGTTGCGTTTCGCCAAGCCCTCCTAGCTCGCCCGTGCTCTTCCGGCCCGAGAGCCACGAGCCGCTCACGGGCGGTGACTGGAACGAGACCCTCGCGCGCGACGCGATCGCGCGCATCGTCGCCGACGCCGAGGAGGCGCTGCCCGACGGCGGCCTCTGGGCGGCCCATCCGCGGGACGCGGACGGCGCCGACTTCCTCACCGGGATCTGGATGGGCGCCGCGGGCATCGTTTGGGCGCTCGATGACCTTCAGCGCGTTGGCGCGGTCGAGCTTCGCCGCGACTACCGGCCGGTGATCGAGCGTGCACTCGAGCGCTACCTCGAGCGGCCCGATTTCGGCGAGCGCGTGCCGAGCC
>JBKOXM010000143.1:0-8600 GCA_046724925.1 Actinomycetota bacterium
AGCTATGAGCGAATTCGCCAGCTCGTACACGCAATCCGAGCGCTCAGGAAACGACGCGGCCCCTCGACTGGCCGAGTCCTGCTCGAAGTGACGCTGCGGGCGCGACCGCCTGAGGCTCTCCTCGATCACATCTCCGGAATCGGCGTCCCGCAGTTGCCTCCCTGATCGTCCTCGGCAGCGGCTTGTGACAAGTTGTCACGTGCCGGCCTAGATGTGGGAACGGCCGCCGTCGGCGGCGAGGACACGCGCGACGGTCGCCAGATTCTCGCGCCAGACCTCCTCGGGCGTCGGCGGGAGGACGTCGTCCCAGATCGCGGCGAAGCTGCCGATCAGCTGAGGAAACCCTGCCGACCGTGCGATGAACCACCAATGCAAGTGGTAGCTGCCGTCCCCCCATCGACAGACGTGCACTCGTCCGATCTCGCCGACGCTGCGGACCGCACGCTCGACCCGCAGCAGCATCGGCCCGAGCTCGGCGGCGAGATCCGGCGGCATCGAGTCAATGTCCATGTGCGTGCGTGGGAACAAGAGCACGATCACGGGTAGCCCATTCGGCTCCTGCGTCGGCGTCACGATCCAGCGGTCGTCCGTCCAGAGCGCGTGTTCATCGCCGTGTAGGCAACGCCAGCAATCGCCTGCATCCTCTCCGTGACGCGGCTGCTCCCGCTCGACCGGCGGACGAAGCGCGCGCGGCCGCATGTCACCCTCGAACGGAAAGGTCTCCCACTCCTCGAGCGGTGGACGGCGCAGCCCCTGCTCCTGCACCCTCCGATAGAGCTGGTCCCGCGCCTCCGGCACTACATGCCCATGGCGTGGTACCCGGAGTCGACGTAGAGCGTCGTGCCTGTGACGTTGTCGGCCTCGTCGGAGAGGAGGTAGGCCGCCGCGGCGGCGACGTCGTCGGCCGAGATATGGCGATGGAGCGGCGCTCGCTCCTCGACGATCGCCTCCATTGTGGGGAAGCCTGCGATCGACCGCGCGGCGAGCGTCCGCACCGGGCCCGCCGAGACAGCGTTGATGCGGATGTTCTTTTGGCCCAAGTCCCAAGCGAGGTAGCGCATCGACGCGTCGAGAGCCGCCTTGGCGACACCCATCACGTTGTAGTGCGGGACGGCGCGCTCACCACCCAGATAGGTCATCGTCATGATCGAGCCGCCGCCTCGCGCCTCCATCAGAGGCTCGGCCGCCCGGGCGCACGCGACGAGCGAGTACGCGCTGACGTCGAGGGCGAGCCAGTACCGGTCGCGCGGGGTGTCCGTGAAGCGCCCTTCGAGGTCCTCGGCAGCGGCAAACGCGACCGAGTGGACGAGCAAGTCGAGACCACCTTCGAACGAGCTTGCAACCTCGTCGAAAACCCGCGCGATGTCCTCGTCCGAGCGCACGTCGCACGCGGTCACGAGCGGCGACGACACGCTCTCGGCGAGGTCGCGCACCGATTTCTCGATTCGCTCGCCCTGAAAGGTGAACGCAAGCTGCGCGCCTTCGTCCGCCAGTCGCTTGGCGATCGCCCACGCGATCGAGCGGCGGTTCGCCACGCCCAGGACGAGGCCACGCTTGCCCTCGAACCGTCCCGCCACGCGGCGAGTTTAAGACGTACGGTTCCCGGTCGTGGCGGACACGAAGGCGGTCGGAGTCATCACGGGCGCGTCCAGCGGAATCGGAACGGCGATCGCGCGCCGACTCCATCAGCGCTATCGGCTCGTCCTGATGGCCCGACGGGAAGAGCGACTTCGCGCCCTCGCCGACGAGCTCGACGGCGAGGTCGAAGTCTGCGATGTCTCGAAGCGGGACGAGGTCGAGGCAACGGCACGGCGCGTCCTCGAACGCCATCCCGCCATCGCGCTTCTGGTGAACAGCGCAGGCATCCCCGGACGCGCGGGCTTCACCGAGATCGATCCGGAGCGGATCGAGCTGCTGATCCGGACGCACTACCTCGGCTCGGTCTGGTGCCTGAGGGCGTTCCTACAAGGGCTCGAGGCCGCCGAGGAGGCGCACGTCGTCAACATCGTCTCGATCGCCGGCACGCTCGCATTCCCGCCGTCAGGGCCGTACTCCGCCTCGAAGCACGCACAGCTCGCCTTCTCACGGGCCACCGCGGCGGAGCTCGCACCTCGCGGGGTCAACGTGCTCACGGTCAATCCGGGGTTCGTCGAGACGGAAGGCTTTCCCCAGCGGACGGCCCTGCGCAGCCCCTTCTTCCGCCGTGTGATCGTGGGGCCCGAGCGCGTCGCCGACCACGTGGCGGCGGCGATCGAGGCTCGAAAGGTCGAAACCTATGTTCCGGGCGGGTACCGGCTGGCCTCGTTGGCCGGAGCTCTCTTCCCCGGTCTCGTCGCACGCCTGGCAGCGCGATCCGGTTACAAGCGACCGGCCTAGGGGAACACGCGCACGACCATGGACGTTTCGGCTCGACGATGAAGGTCGAGCTCCGCTACTGGGAAGGCTGTCCTTCCTACCCCGAGGCGATCGAGCTCGTCGAGCGTGTGCTGGCGGAGCGAGCGATCGACGCGACGTTCGAGATCACGCACGTGCGCACGCAGGGGGAGGCGGAGGAGCTTGCCTTCCCCGGGTCGCCCACGATCCTGGTAGACGGACGGGATGTCGACCCCGCCGGCGCCAACGACCGGCCCTCGCTCACCTGCCGGATCTACCGCCTGCCCGACGGGCGGGTATCGCCAATCCCGAGTCGCGAACAGCTGGAGGAGGCAATCGCATGACCATCACGATCGGCACGGACGCCCCCACCTTCGACCTGCCCGGCGTCGACGGCGCGAACCACCGCCTCGACCACTACGCCGACGCCCCGGTGCTCGTCCTGATCCAATCCTGCAACCACTGCCCGTACGTCCAGGCCTGGGAAGGCCGGATGAAGCAGATCCAGGACGACTATCGCGACAAGGGTGTTCGGATCGTTGCGATCAACTCGAATGACGCGGACTCGCATCCCGGGGACTCGTTCGAGGAGATGCAGAAGCGCGCGGAGCGCGAGGGCTTCAACTTCGACTACCTCTACGACGAGGACCAATCGGCCCTACGGGACCTCGGCTCCGAGCGAACGCCCGAGGTATTCGTATTCGATCGCGATCGCCGGCTCATGTACCACGGCGCGATCGACGACTCTCGAGACGAGACGGCCGTGAGGCGCCATTACCTGAGGGAGGCGCTCGACGCAGTCCTCGCGGGCAAAGAGCCGCCGGAAGCCGAGACGCCCGCCGTGGGTTGCACCGTCAAATGGCGCTGAGCTGAGGGCTCCCGGTGTCCACGCGATCTACCGCTTGACGAGCACGTAGGTCGCGATCTCGATCTGGTACGTCTCGGGGCCGCCCGGAGACAGGGAGATAGCCTGCTCGCGCGCCTCGCCCTCACAGCCGGCGAGGTCGAGGTAGTAGTCGAGCGGGCGGCGGTGGGTCTTGATCTCGGACTGCCGGAGCACGAGCTCGTTCGCCTCGAAGAGCTGGCGGAAGTCGATATCGGGCAGCGTCCGCTCGTGAGCCTGGTCCCGGGCACGCTCGAACCGGTCGAGCTCGAGCGCTGCGAGCGGGTCGACCGGGGCAATTTGGTCGTCGACGATGAGCGTGGCGCCGGCCCGTGCCACTCGCGCAATCTCGGCGATCACGAGTTCCGGCCGGTGGATGTGATGGACGGTGCGCCGACAGCCCACGATGTCGAAATCGCCGTCCTCGAACGGCAGGGCGACGGCATCTCCTTCCACGAAGGTTGCGTTGGAAGGAGCGTGCTTCCTGGCCGCCTCCAGAAGCTCCGGTACGAGATCGACGCCGACAACTTCCCGTACGAGCGGCGCCAGAGCGAGCGCGAGAACGCCCGCGCCGGTGCCCACGTCGACGGCGCGTTCGTCTCCTGAAAATGAGAGCAGGCGCGTCAGCTGCGAGCGAGTCGGCTCGATCTGTCCCAGCGCGTGCTCCGCGACACGCTCCGCGGTCTCGCCGAACCGGCGCCGGACGGCGTCGCTCACCGTCCCGCCTCCCGCCTCGCGAGCTCCAGCGCCTCCTCGCGCGAGGTGATCGTGCCGGCGGCGCGCTCCTCCTCGATCAATTCCAGGATTCGCCCGACCTCGGGTCCGGGCGGCAGGCCGAGCTCGTCCCCGCGCACAAGCGGCTCGACCGGTTCGGCCGCGCGCGCGGCGAGGACAACCTCTCTGAGGTCGGTTGCGCCGAGCGCCGCGAGCGCCTCCAGCGCATACGGTTCGGTTGCCCGGCGAAAGCGATGGATCGAGCGGGGAGACGAGCCCTCCGGACGCGCGGCGCGGAGGACGACCGTCGCCAGACGACGCACGTCGTTCGAGGCCGGAAGGCGCGCGAGGTTCTCGCGCAGCGCCATCACCAGGCGAAGCTCGGGCGTCATCGCACGCTCGAGGCCGTCGACCGTCCCGCCAAGCTGTGCGAGCAGCCCCAGCTCGTCCAGGCGGCGATAGCCACGCTCGGACAGCCGAATCAGCTCAGCCAGGATGCGCTCTCCGGCCGGCGCTGTCACAAGGTCGGCGTGGGCGCGGATGTGCTGCTCGGTTTGCTCGTCCAGGCGTAGGTCGAGCTCGTCCTCGAGGCGAACCGCGCGCAGCAGCCGCAGCGGGTCGTCGACGAAGACTTGATCGGTGACGGCGCGGAGAACGCGGGCCTCGAGATCGGAGAGGCCGCCGTACGGATCGACGCGCTCGCCACCCTCCAGCGGCTCGGCGATCGCATTGATCGTGAAGTCACGAGTTCCCAGGTCGTCCTCGATCGAGCCCCTGAGCAGCGTGAAATCGACCGTGCGGCCCTCGTCGAGCGCGACGCGCCAGGCCCCCCACCGTTCCGAGAGCGGAAAGGGCGCGCCCGCGATCAGCCGCGCGTAGGAGCGGGCCGCGCGTTCCGGTTCGCCGCAAGCGATGTCGAAGTCGACCACCGGTCGGCCGAGCTCGGCGTCGCGGATCGCGCCCCCCACCACCCAGGCCTCCTGACCCGCCAGGACCTCCTTCGCTCGCGCTCGCGCCTCCGCTTCGTCCGCCGCCCTAGGCATCGATCGTCGTCCTCCGCGCTCGCTCCGGACTGGAGTTGACAGCCGTGGTGATCTCGTAGTTGATCGTCCCCGCGACGCGCGCGTGCTCCTCGGCAAGCACACCCTCGCCGAGAAGGACGACAGGGGTTCCAACCGGCAGCCGGCCGCCGAGCTCGACGGCAAACGAATCCATCGAGATCGTCCCAATAACCGGGCGCGACTCGCCGCCGATGCGCACGGTCGTCCCAGTAAGTGCACGGCGAAAACCGTCGGCGTAGCCCACAGGCACGAGCCCGATCCAGGTCGGCCTCTCGGCGACGAACAGGCGGCCGTACCCGGTGCTCTCGCCGGGCTGGAGCTGCTTCACCTGCGCGAGGTAGGACTGCCACCGGAGGACCGGCTCGAGCGCGTCGTCGCTCGGGTCCCCGCCGAACGGGGAAAGCCCGTAGAGGGCGACGCCGCACCGCGCCGCGTCGAACCGTGCGGAGGGAATGCGCAACGCGGCGGCGCTGTTCGCGACGTGGCGCGCCAGGTGCGTGTATTGGGCTGTCGCTTCGCGGAAGCGCTCGACTTGCTGCTCGGCGAAGGCGGTATCCGAGTCGGCGGTCGCGAGGTGGGTCATCAGACCGACGACGTCGACCGGCGGCGGCGGAAGCTCAGCGAGACCGAAGCGCCCCATCCCCGTCTCCAGCTTCAAATGGACGCGCACGCCCTCGGGAATCTCGTCTTCGAACACGACGAGCTCGAGACCTGCCTCGCGTGCGCGCGCGACTTCTCGATGCTGGGCCGGGCCCATCACGACGATTCGGACTCCCGCAAACTCGCCGCGAAGCGCCAGCCCTTCGGGCACCGTCGCCACACAGAGTGCGGCCGCCCCCGCGCCGAGCGCGGCGGCCGCAGCGTCGACGGCGCCGTGGCCGTACCCGTTCGCCTTGACGACAGCCCATAGCTCGGAGCCCTCGAGGGCGCCCAGCAGCGTTGCGACGTTGCGCCGGAGGGCACCCAGATCGACCGTCAGCTCGGATCGGTGCACGCGGGAATCTTCGCTTCGACTAACTCAGTGCGCGCGGCAGCGCCTCGACGACATCGCTTGCGACCACGCCACGCTGCTCGAGCACGAGCGAGGCCGCGACAGCCTGCGCGGCGGCTGCCGCCGCCGCCGCGATCCGCGGCTCCATGCCCTTTGCGAGAAAGGCCGCAACGATTCCCGTCAAGACGTCGCCCGTTCCGGCCGTCGCAAGCGACGGAGCATTGACGGTACGAACGAGCACGCCCTCTCCGGGGGCGCCGACGAGCGTGTCCGCGCCTTTGAGGAGCACGACGCACCCGAACTGTTCGAGCGCGCGACGCATCGCCTCGAGGCGATGCGCGGCCACCCAGGCGGACTCTTCGCCCAGCAGCCTGCCCAGCTCGCCTTCGTGGGGAGTCAGCACCGTCGGCGCACGGCGCTCGACGGCCTCGAGCTCGGCCAGCGCGTCGGCGTCGACGACGACGGGTAGGTCGGTTTCGTCGAGCAGGGCCCGGACGATCGCGTGCGCCTCTGGGTCTCGACCGAGGCCCGGACCAAGCGCGATCGCGTCGGCACGCTTCGCTGCTTCGGTCGCCTGCTCGAGCGGCCGCTTGACCGCTTCGACGACAAGCGCCTCGAGCACGGGTAGGGACTCGCCCGGAGCCGCGATCGCCACGTAGCCCGCGTCGGCCCGAAACGCGGCGCGCGCGGACAGGCTGGCCGCGCCCGTCATCCCCTTCGATCCGCCCACTACGAGCACGGATCCGGCCGTGTACTTGTTGTCCCCCTCGGTCTTGCGGGGTACTCGGGTCAGGATCTCAGGCGTTACGAGACGGTGCACGGTGTCTTTTGGCTCGAGCCCGATGTCGGCGACCTTGGCGTCGCCCACGTGAAAGCGACCCGGCGCGACGTGCAGGCCCACCTTGGGGCCGTGCATCGTCACCGTGGAGTCGGCCCGGACGGCGGCGCCCGGCACCTCGCCGCTCGAGGCATCGACGCCGGACGGAATGTCCACAGAGACGACCGGTGCGCCCGCCTCGTTCATCCGCTCGATCACGAGGGCCGCCTCCGGGCGTGGCTCGCCGGAGAATCCGGTTCCGAACAGCGCGTCGATGACGACGTCCGCGTCGGCGGGATCCTCGGACTCGACCGCCTCGCGGCCGGCTTCATTCAGGAGGCGAAGCGCAATCCGACCGTCGCCTCCGTTCGCCCCGCCGCCGCAGACGCCGACGATCCGGCGGGCGTCCGGGTATCTGGCGAGCACGTGCTCCGCGACGGCTCGCCCCGCCCGTTCCATCAGCACATCGACGTCGTGACCCTGCTCGGCCGCGCGCATCTCGTCCGCCGTATAGAGCGGCTCGAACTCAGCCACGCGCGTGCAAACGCTTGTGACAACTTGTCACTTGAAACTCTGGGCCGGTTACGAGCCCGGCCTTGAGCTTGTGACAACTTGTCACTTGCATCGATCGAGGGCTAGTCGCGGTCGGCGACGACGCAGACCGCGGTCGCGAGCTCGCGCGAGTGGGTCATCGACAGGTCGATCGCGCCGGCGCTGACGCGCTCCGCCCAGCGGCCGACTCGACCCGAGAGCGAAACCGCCGGCTTCGGCCGACCTTTGATCTCGACGTCGCGCCAGGCGAAGGCCCGCGCCACGCCGAACCCGAGCGCCTTTCCGATCGCCTCCTTGGCGGCGAAGCGCGCGGCGTAGTGCTGCGCCGGATTCGGGCGGGAATCGCAGTACGCGCGCTCGGCGTCGGTGAAGCAGCGCTCCCGGAAACCGGGATAGCGCTCGAGCGCGCGGCGGACGCGCGCGATCTCGATCAGGTCGATCCCGACTCTCATGCCGCCTGCTCCAACCACTCGGGGAACTGGGCGATCGAGCTGACGATCCCGTCCGGTGTCGTGTTCGAGCGCTCGACCGAGTCGGGCCGAAACTTGCCGGTTCGAACGAGCACCGTTTTCATTCCGAGCTTCTGAGCGCCCGCGACGTCGGCCTCGATGTCGTCACCAACCATCCAGGTTCGCTCGGCGTCGGCATCGAGCGCCTCCAGCGCCGCCTCGAAGTACGGGATGCTCGGCTTACCGAGCACCGTCGCCTCCGTCTGGGCTGCGAACTCGAGCCCTGCGACGAAGACCCCAGCGTCCAGCAGCGGCCCTTTGCTCGTCTGCCACCAGCGGTTGCGATGCAGGCAGTACAGCTCGGCCCCGGAGACGAGCTCGGCGAACGCGCGCGCGAGGTTCATGTAGGAGAAGACACGGCCGGTCTCCTCCGTCTCGTCAGCGCCGCCGAGCAGGACGGCGTCGGCGTTCTCGCCGCACAGCGTCACGCCCTCGAGGTCCTCGATGATCGCCGCCATCGTCAACGCCAGGACTCGCTTTCCGGCGAGCGCCCTCGCCGCCGCGCGAGGTGTCGTCTGAAGCTCGTCGTCACCGAGATCGATCCCCATGGCCCGCAGCCCCTCGACGAGCGTGGCTCGGGGCTGCACTGTGTTGTTGGTGACGAATCGCAGGCGGTGCCCTGCCGCCCGCAGACGTCTGACCGCGTCCGCTCCGCCGGGAATGGGCTGCCCAGAGACGTGAAAGACACCGTCGACGTCCA
>JBKOXM010000043.1:0-6270 GCA_046724925.1 Actinomycetota bacterium
GCGCTGCTCGTGCGGATGACGCTCGTGCCCGCGTTCCTCACGATGCTCGGCGAGAAGGCGTGGTACATCCCACGCTGGCTCGACCGGCTCCTTCCCAACGTGACGGTGGAACCGCCACATGACGGCGAGCAGAGGCTCCCCGTGACGGAGCGCCCGGCCGAGGCGGCGAGCGGAACCTGACGAGCGCAGCGGAGTGGCGGTGGCAGCCCGCCGCCACTCTGCAGCTCCTCGCCGCGGCCAGAGCGACTGAAAGGACGGACACCCCATGCAGAGGAAGATCACGACGTTCCTGACCTTCGACGGCCGAGCCGAGGAGGCTGTCGACTTCTACGTCTCGATCTTCGAAGACTCGAGGATCGTGAGCTCCAACCGGTACGGAGAGGCTGGCCCTGCGCCCGCGGGAACGTTCATGTCCGCCACCTTCGAGCTCGCCGGGCAGGAGTTCGTCGCGCTGAACGGCGGACCTTCGTTCAACTTCGCACAGGGGATCTCCCTCTTCGTCGACTGTGAGACCCAGGAAGAGGTCGACGAGCTATGGGAGAAGCTCTCTGAGGAAGGAGAGAAAGGGCCATGCGGCTGGCTCACGGACAAGTTCGGCGTCTCCTGGCAGATCATCCCTCGTGCCCTGGGCGAAATGCTGAACGACGAGGACCCCGAGAAGGCGAACCGGGTCATGCAGGCCATGCTGCAAATGACCAAGATCGACATCGAAGGCCTGAGAAAGGCCTACGACTCGGCTTAGGCTCCCCGCTCCCCGGATCTCACGAGCAGGCCGCGCAAGTCGTCAATCGTGTCGGCTTCCTCGGCGCTCTTGTCCAGGCGGTATCGCTTCACGCGCGCGAAGCGGAGTGCGACGCCGCCGGGATAGCGAGTCGACGACTGCACTCCGTCCAAGGCGATCTCGACCACGAGCTCGGGACGGACGAGCACGGCGATGCCCCGCCGGCCGGTCTCACGCTCGAGCAGCTCTTTCGTCTGCCACTGGAGCAATTCGTCGGTCAGGCCCTTGAAGCACTTTCCGACCATCACGAAGTCGCCGGTGGCCGGGTCGCGCGCGCCGAGGTGGAGGTTCGAGAGCCAGCCCTGGCGGCGGCCGTGGCCCCATTCCGCGCCCAGCACGACGAGGTCGTAGGTCCGCACCGGCTTGACCTTGCGCCAAGCCTTTCCGCGGCGACCCGCCGCATAGAGCGAGGCGGCGTCCTTCACGACGACACCCTCGTGCCCGGCGCTCAGCGATTCCTCCAGCACGCGTTGTCCTTCGTCCGGAGAGGAGGTGAGAACGGCTGGGATCCTGAGGTTCGGCGCGATCGCGTCGAGCCTCGTCGCACGCTCCTGCAGCGGTGTGTCGAGCAGGTCATCGCCATCCGCGTGCAACAGGTCGAAGAGAAAGGTCACGACTCCCTCCGGCGGCGCGTCGCCGTCGAGCTGTGCCACCGTGTCCTGGAAGGCGGCCGGGCCGTGCTCTCCCATCCACAGCGCCTCGCCGTCGAATACCGCCTCCGTCACCGGAAGGCGTCGCACCGCGTCGACGACTCCCGGTAGCGCGTGCGTGATGTCGTTGAGGTTGCGCGTATAGACGCGCACGTCGTCGTCGCGTCGATGGATCTGGATGCGAATCCCGTCGAGCTTCCATTCCACGGACGCGCGCTCGAAGCCCGCGATCGCATCGCCGACGCTCTCGGCGGTCGAAGCGAGCATGGGGAAGATCGGCCGGAAGAGCTGGAAACCGACGTCCCGAAGCCCTTCCTCCCCGCTCGTCATCGCGATCTCCGCGGTGCGGGTGAGGTCGCCCGACAGCATCAGCGCACGCCGCGCAAGGTCGGCAGGCACGCCGGCCGCCCTCGCGACCGCGTCTGCCATCAGCCCGGCCAGCGCGCCTTGCCTGAGCTCGCCTGTAAAGAGCCGTTTGATGAAGTCCGCCTCCGGCTCGGTCGCGCGGGCGAGCAGGTCGCCGAGGAGCTCCCGACGCCTCGCTGCCGATCCGCGTCCAGTAGCTCCCTGGACGTCGGTGATTGCGCGATCGAGTTCGGCGACCGTGAGGGACGGCTCGGCGGCCGGCGGGCACTCGATGCCGTAGATCGTGGCGTAGCCCACGCCGACGCGACCTTGTCGCGGAACGCCGGAAAGAAACCCGGCCGCGATCGCGACCTCGTCCGCGTCCAGGCTCCTCAACAGGTCGGCGAGGATCGCAACCTTCTGAGAGCGCGAGCTCGTATCGGCCACCTGCTGCGAGGCGGCGACGACGTCAGCGATCAGGGTCATTGGCTGCGAGAGCTCCAGAGAGGCGCCGTCCGCCTGCGGTGCCGCGACGGAGTCGAGCCTCGGCCGAAAGCGTAAGTGGCGAGCTGTGGCCGAGGATTGGCTTTACGCTCGGGAAAAGGCCTCGTAGGGTTCAGGGTCGGCATTCGACTCGGGAGGACTACGACGAACGCTCGAGCGCCGGCACCCCTGATCGCGGCTGTCCTCCTGCTCGCGGGGTCCCCGTCGGCCACGCCACGCCCGGTGAGCGCCGATGGTCCGAGCAGCACGCACGGCGTGGTCGTCGGCGACACAAAATCGACCTCCGCGGTTCTGTGGGCACGGGCCGATCGCCCCGCAACCCTGAACGTCCGGTTGTCCGGAGGACGCCACGGCCGGGTCGCTCCAGTCCGAGTGGATAGCGAGCACGATTTCGCCGGCCGCGTCCTCATCGATGGGCTTCGACCCGGCACCACCTATGACTACCGAGTCTGGTTCGCCACTGCGGGCGCGCGAGGCAACGTCGTCCAGGGGTCGTTCAAGACCGCCCCCCTCGACACGGCCGCGGCACCGGTCAAGGTCGCCTTCGGCGGCGACATCTCCGGCCAGAACGTCTGCCGCGACGCGAACGAAGGCTTTCCGATCATGAACACGATCCAGACGTGGCACCCGGACGTCTTCGTCGGGCTCGGCGACATGATCTACGCCGACAACACGTGTGAGGCGACCGGCCGCTACGGCAACGCACAGGTGCCGGGGGGCTTCGGCCCAGCGGTCGACCTCCCGACTTTCTGGGCGCACTGGCGCTACAACCGCGCCGACCTGGCCCTTCGGCGTCTGCTCGCGCGGACGAGCTACGTCGGCGTATGGGACGACCACGAGGTGGTCAACGATTTCGGGCCGCTCACCGACACACGCTCGGCGCCTCCGTATACCGCAGGCGCTGACCTCATGCCGGTCGGGCTCAACGCGTTCCTCGACTACACGCCGATCGCGATCGCTGCAAACACCCCGAAACGGCTGTACCGCAACCTCCGCTGGGGCAGGTTCCTCGAGCTCTTCTTGCTCGATAACCGCCAGTACCGGGATGCCAACAGCGCGCAGGACAGCGTTGAACGGCCGAAGACGATGCTCGGCCGCGAGCAGCTGACCTGGCTGAAGGAGGGTCTGGCCGCAAGCGACGCGACGTGGAAGGTGATCGTGTCCAGCGTTCCAATGTCGATCCCGACGGGTTTTCCGGCCGCAAACGGTCGCGACGGCTGGGCGAACTTCGACCAGGACACCGGGTTCGAAAACGAGCTACTCGACATCCTCCGCTTCATGGGTGAGCGGGATATCCGGAACAGCGTTTGGATCACGACCGACGTGCACTTCGCAGAGGTGTTCAGGTACGCGCCGTTGGCCGAGAACCCGAGCTTCCGAGTGCACGAAGTCGTCGTCGGCCCGCTGAACGCCGGGATCTTTCCTACGCGCGACTTCGATCAGACGCTGAAACCCGAGCGGCTCTTCTTCTTCGGCCCCGATCGCGCGGAGGACGTCGTGACGTGGGAGCAGGCGAAGCAGTGGCTCAACTTCGGAACGCTCGAGATCGGCAGGCGCGGGACTCTGACGATCGGGGTCGTCGATACGTCCGGCGAGCGCGAGTTCTCACTCACGCTGCCGCCGTCCTAGCTCCGCGATGAGTTCGGGTGGATAGCCCGGTCCTACTTCAGAGTCGAACGACAGGAGGGAGAGATGGGAAGGATCGTCGTCACGGAATTCGTCTCGCTGGACGGCGTCATGGAAGCCCCCGGCGGCGGCGAGGACTTCAGGCACGGGGGCTGGAGCCTCGAGATCGAACGCGGGGAGGAGGGCGACAGGTTCAAGCTGGACGAAACACTCGCGTCTGACGCGCTGCTGCTGGGCCGAACCACCTACGAGGGCTTCGCCGCGGCCTGGCCGTCGCGGGAAGGCGAGTTCGCCGACAAGTTCAACACCATGCCCAAGTACGTCGTCTCCTCCACTTTGGACAACCCCGAGTGGAACAACACGACCGTGCTGAAGGGCGACGTCGTGGAAGAGGTCGAGCGCCTCAAGGAGTCGCACGCGGGCGACATCGTCGTGCACGGGAGCGCGCGGCTCGCGCAAACACTCCTCGACGCAGACCTAGTCGACGAGCTGCGGCTGATGGTTTTCCCGGTCGTGCTCGGAGACGGCAAGCGCCTGTTCGGCGAGACGAGCGACAAGAAGCCGCTGCGGCTCGCCGACTTGAAGATGGTCGGCGACGGTGTCGCGATCCTCGTCTATGAGCCGGCGGCCGAGGAAAAGGACCGCTCGGACTCCGGGTAGCTCGCGATTCAGCTGTTGGGGCGCTGAGCAGATCGGTCTCGCGCGTTACGATCGACACCGCGTATGCCGCGCGGCAAAGAGGCAAAACGCCTGAAGAGGTACGTCGCGCTCTTACGCGGGATCAACCTCGGCGTCCGCAACAAGGTGTCGATGCCGGATCTGCGGGCACTCTTCGAGAGCCTCGGGGCCGAGGACGTCGAGACGTACGTCCAGAGCGGTAACGTCGTCTTCAGAAGTCCCGACGGCGCACCGACGTTGACGGAAGCGATCGAGAAGCGGATCCGCCGCGACCTGGGCCTCGGCGTGACCGTGCTGCTGCGCACGCGGCCGCAGTTGGCCAAGGTCGTCGCCGGCAATCCATTCGCAAAGAAGGAGAGAGAGCCGACGAAGCTCCACGTCGTGTTCCTGGCCGACAAGCCGGACCGGGTTCGCGTCAGCAAGCTCGATCCCGAGCGTGGTGAGCCAGATGAGTTCCGCGTCGTCGGCCAAGAGATCTACTTGCACTGCCCCAACGGCTACGGCCGATCGAAGCTCACGAACGCCTACTTCGAGAAACAACTCGGGGTGGCAGCGACCACGCGCAACTGGAAGACAGTCACGAAGCTCGCCGAGCTCACGGGCGCCTGATCCGGGAAAGACGGTTGCGCTAGATCTGCTCAGGCCGTCGTGCCGGCGAGCGCCGCGAAGCGGTCGAGCATGACCTGCCAGTCGCCGAATTTCTCCCTGTGGGCGACGTTCGCGTCCGTCCAACCGCCGTGCTCGAACCGCAGCACGCATCCGTCCGGCGCGTCGGCGAACTCGACCGCGACCTCGCTCGGGTGCTCAGGGCTCTGGGCCAGTGTGAACGTGTGGACCAGCCGGCGCCCCGGCTCCCAGACGGTGACTTCGCCCCATTCGTGTTCGCCCATGTCGCTGTGCGTCGAGAACACGCGTCCGCCGACCCGTGGCTCGATCGTCACCCCCTGGAGCGTCTCCGGATTCGCCGTGTAGCGCGAATCCCACCATTCGCCGATCCGTTCGGTGTACGTACCGAAGGCCTGCTCGGCACTACCGCGGAGGGGGTACTCGAACTTGATCGGGGACAACGACTTGCCGCTCACACGGCGATCGTACTTCCGCGATCTCTCGGCCGTGACCGAATCAGTCGGCCTCCGCCGTCGCCGGTGCTCCAACCGCCTCGCCGTGCGGCTGCGGCGCCTCCACGCGGAGAAGCACCGCACCGACCATCGCGGACGCGACCATGAAGATCGCCCCGACGAGGAAGGCGACGTGGTAGCCGCTGTTCAGCGCCGTGAGCTGATCTTCGCCCGATCCGAGCAGGCTCTCGGTACGCCGGTCGGCCAGGCTGGCGAGCACGGCGAGACCAACGGCGCCGCCCATCATGAACGCCGTGTTGACGACGCCCGAGGCAAGCCCAGCCTGCTCCTGGGGAACGCCGCTCATCGCGGCGAGCAACAGCGGGTTGAACGCGATTCCAGCTCCGAGGCCGGCGGCGATCGTGGCCGGCAGGATGTCGATTGCCCAGTTGCCGTCGACCGGTGTCCGCGCCAGCAGAATGAGCGCGACTGTCATCAGTCCGAGTCCCGTCACCAGCGGTGGCTTGATCCCGAAGCGCATCACGAGCCGCTCGGAGAGCAGGAACGACGAGGCCCCCCAGACCACCGTGCCGGGCAGATAGGCAAGTCCGACCTCGAGCGGTGTGTA